>NZ_JBQHST010000004.1:0-83156 GCF_052066095.1 Collinsella sp. HCP28S3_B9 | reverse complement strand
TCGATGACGGCCGTCTGGAAGGTCGCCCCGCGGAGCTTCGGCACGCTGAGCTCGACTTCCCCGGCGCCCGTGACGAGCCTCCTCGTGTAGTGGCCGCTGCGGTAGGCCTCCCGGCCCGCCGTCCTCTCGTAGCGCTCGGCCCCGACGAGCTCGGACGCCTCCTCGTCGAGCAGTGCGTTGAGCGTCTCCTCGACGGTCTTCCTCACCAGATTCTTTATGTCGTTGCGCAGCGACTCCTCGTCGACTGATACGATGTTCGCAGACACGGCCCGTGCCCCCTTCGTCGGTGATTTGTTGTTTAGTCGCTAGAAATCATATGACGGGGCGCGGGCCGTGTTCCGCTATGCGGTTGTCAATTTGCGAAAGAAATTATGCGTCACCAGGGGACCGTTTTTGTTTGCGCCCGGTGCATGGGATTAGAACCCGCAAGGGTGCGGAGCTGAGGAAACGCGAAGCGTTTTCCAGCGCAGCACGCGAGGAGCGGAGCGACGAAGCGGGGCGCGGGCGGCGCCAGCCGCACGCGGACATCTCTCATCGCCCACCACTTGATTGAAAAGGCTCCCAGCGATGGGGGCCTTTCTTTTTTGCACACGGCCTATCCCAGCCATGGCAAATCGATAGCAAAACGGGCTCCAGTTTGCCCAATCGTGCGCCAAACGGCACGTGACGGTCTGGAACCCGCTTCAAACTGCTATGTCTGATGGCGCTAAGCTAAAACACCCGCCAGGATCTCGATTAGGCTGTCCACATCGGCTTCCTCGCACACGAGCGGCGGCAGGAAGCGCAGTGTATGTGCACCTGTAGCGTTAATCACCGCACCAGCCACCAATGCGCGAGCCACAACGTCGTGCGCATCACCCGCAGCATCGTCCAAATCGCAGCCGAGCATTAGGCCGCGACCACGCACCTCGGTAACATGCGGCAGCTTGGCGAGCCTTGCCTCCATATAGGCACCCACCTTGGCGGCATGGTCTGCGTAGTCACCGCGCACAAGCGCGGAGAGCGTCGCGGCACACGCCGCGATGGCCAAGCAGCTGCCGCCGAAGGTCGAACCATGGTCGCCGGGCTTAAAGATGTCAGCGATTTCTTTCTTTGCCACCACGGCACCCATGGGCACGCCGTCGGCGATGCCCTTGGCAAGACTCATGATATCGGGCTCCACACCATAAGTCTGGAACGCGAACGGCTTGCCGGAGCGGAAAATACCACACTGGACCTCATCGGCGATAAGCACGGCACCCACCTCGTGTGCCAAGTCGCGCGCCGCCGCCATAAACTCCTCGGTCATGGGATGCACACCGCTTTCGCTCTGGATCGGCTCGAGCATCACAGCGCAAATCTCGCTTCCCAGCTGCTTAAAGATTGCGTGCAGTTCATCTACATCGTTGGGTGTGCATGCCACAAAGCCACCCGGCAGCGGGCGGAAACTGTCCTGCAGCCAATCCTGCATGGTCGCGGCAATGGTCTCGAGCGTACGACCATGAAATCCGCCGCGCATACACACGATGGTGTTGCCACCGTTGCCGGCACGTTTGGCATACAGACGCGCGAGCTTCATAGACCCCTCGTTGGCCTCGGCACCGGAATTGGCAAAGAACGTCTCCCACACCTGCTCGCCCGCAGCCGGAGCGCCAAGCGCCGCCGCCGTGGTCTCGTCGCCAGCGGCAATCGCGTCGGCAAGCACGCGCGCACCGTCCGCATCGTCGTTGGCGAGCTTGGACAGCAACGCCGCGACCTGGCCGCGCTGCTCAATGTAGAAGTAGTTCGAGACATGCAGGAGCTTCTTGGCCTGGGCCTCGAGCGCCGAGAGCACCGCCGGGTTGCCGTGGCCTAGGCTGCATACGCCAATACCTGCAAGAAAATCGAGATATTCGCGACCATCGTCGCCGGTGAGCTTCATGCCGTGGCCCTCGACAAACTCGACCGGCGAGCGGCCAAAGGTTTGCATAACGTAGTGGGATTCGAGCGATTGTTGAGCTGCAAGTGACATGAGATGCCTTTCGTTAAGCGCCAGGTGGCGCGGACTGTGGGTGTAACGGTGTGACGATTTCTAACCAGCTAGACCGTCTGGAGCTTCTCGACCTCGTCGAGGTTCTCGGTCAGGCGCGCCGCAAAGGTCGAAAGCGGGTGCGGGTGCGTATCAAATTCGTAGGCCGTCTCGGTAGAGTGGATCACGGTGCCGACACCGGCATCGGTCAGCAGCTCCAGGAGCAGCGAATGCGGCGTGGTACCGTTAATGATGTGAGCGCGAAATACGCCGCCGACAAGCGCATCGACGGCCGCGCGCAGTTTGGGAATCATGCCCTTATCGACCTCGCCACCGTAGAGCATCTCATTAACCTCGTCGAGCGTTAGGTTGGAGATGAGCGAGTCTTTATCGCTAAAGTCCTTGTACAGGCCGTCGACGTCGGTCAAAAAGATCGCCTTGTGCGCGTGGAGCGCCGCCGCAACGGCACCGGCGGCGGTGTCGGCGTTGATATTGAAGAAGCCACCGTCCTCCCCCGCCGCGACAGTAGCGATGACGGGAATATACTCGCTATCGAGCAAGTGCTCGATGTAGTCGGTGTTGACGTGCGTCACTTTGCCCACGCGTCCGAGCTCGGGGTCGAGCGGCTCGGCGATGAGCGTGCCGGCGTCGCTGCCCGATACGCCCACGGCCAAGTTACCGTGGTGGTTGATTGCCGCCACCAGCTCTTGGTTAACCTTGCCGCCCAGCACCTCGCGCACGATATCCATGGTCGCCGGCGTGGTCACGCGCTGACCGTTCTTAAACTCGACGGGCATATCGTAATGGCTCAGCGCCTCGTTGATGGCTTTACCGCCGCCATGCACGATGACGGGGCGCATGCCGATAATCTTGAGCAAAACGATGTCGCTCATCACGTCGCGACGCAGTTGCTCGTCTACCATGGCGGCCCCGCCATACTTGATAACGACCGTCTTGCCGGTCAGGTTTTTAATCCACGGCAGCGCTTCGAACAGCAGCTGCGCAGTTGCTTCGTTGGATTCGCTCGAACGACAATCGCGTGCGAATTTCATAATCTGCCTCGTCTTTCGTATCGTTATCGCGCTGTGCTCCGCTGCCCGCAATCGCGGCGAGATGCGCAGCGTGCCTGGAATCTAGGAGCGGTAGTCACCATTGATTGAGATGTACTCGTGCGTGAGGTCACAGGTCCACACGGTCGTTGCCGCGTCGCCTGCGCCCAGGTCGGCCGAAATCACGATCTCGGGCGCCTCAAAACGTCGCAGGGCCTCGTCCTCGTCAAAAGGAACAGTCAGGCCATCGCGGCAGACGGGCATGCCCATCATGTCGATGGAAACGTCTTCCTGATTAAACTTTACGCCGCACTTGCCGAGCGCCATGGCAACGCGACCCCAATTGCAGTCGTGGCCAGCGATGCAGGTCTTGACGAGCGGCGAGTTGGCGACGGCACGGGCGGCGATATCGGCTTCCTCGTCGTTGGCGGCGCCGGTGACGTTAACCGTCACGAGCTTTGACGCACCCTCGCCATCGGCCGCGATGTTACGTGCCAGGCTCTCGCACACCTCGTGCACGGCAAAGGCCAGCTCGTCAAAGGCGTCAGTGCCCTCGACGATGGCCTCGGCATCCGCGGCGGCAGCGCCAGAAGCCAGCATGATACAGGTGTCGTTGGTCGAGGTATCGGAATCGACCGTCACTTTATTAAAGGTCTGTTTAACGGTCGAGAGCAGTAGGGTGTGGAGCGCCGCCGACTCGACGGGGGCATCGGTAGTAATGACCGCGATCATGGTGGCCATATTGGGCATGATCATGCCCGATCCCTTGCACATGCCGCCCACCGTATAAGCGTTGCCCACATGGCCCACAGCCTCACTGCGATAGCGAACGGCATACTCCTTGGAATGCGTATCGGTCGTCATGATGGCACGGGCTGCATCGGCGCCGCCATGGGCAGAGAGTGCCTCGTAGGCGGACGGAATTGCCGTCTCAAACGTATCGATCGGCAGAATCTGTCCGATCACGCCCGTGGAGGCAACTAAAATCTGTTGGGGTTCACAGCCAATGACCTGCGAGGCGATATTGCACGTCTCGCGCGCACAGGCAAGGCCGGTCTCGCCCGTGGCGGCGTTCGCGTTGCCGGAGTTAATTGAAACACCGGCGATGATGCCATAGCCCTTGTCCGTACCGCCCAGGTTGGCACGGCTCACCTGCACGGGCGCCGCACAAAAGCGGTTGGTCGTAAACACGCCGGCCCCGGGACAGGGTTTATCGGGCACAACGAGCGCGTAATCCAGGCGCTCGGGATTCTTGCGGAATCCGGCATGGATGCCCGCCGCCTTAAAGCCGGCTGCCGCCGTTACGCCGCCCTCTACGGCACGAATCTTGATATCGAACTGCTCAGCATTCATCGTCTTTACGACTCCTTATGTCAAACAAAAAATGGGCATCGGTTGGTGCGCCATGCCAGCCACAATCATGAGACCAGCTTAAAAGTGGCGCCAAACTCGATACCCGACTACCAAATCGTTAATAATCGAATGTGCTACACCGGGCACGCCACTGTGGGCAAGCCTCGTCGCTCGTCAAAACCAAAGACGATGTTGGCGCACTGGACCGCCTGGCCCGCAGCGCCCTTGCACAAATTGTCGATGGCGCCCGTCGCCACCAGCACGCCCGCACGCTTGTTGAGCGCAAGGCCGATCTGGGCGGCATTGGTACCGACAACCGAAGCCGTCTTTGGCTGCTGGCCGGCATCGAGCACGCGCACAAAGGTACGACCGGCGTAGAACTTCTTGTAATGGTCGACGGCATCCTCAAGAGTCAGCGCTTCGAGAGCCTGCGTTGCGAGCGGCATCGTCACCGTAGAGAGCAGGCCGCGCTTGAGCGGTGCCAGGTGCGGAGTAAAGACGACGCGATCGGTAAGGCCCAGAATTTGCTCGATTTCTGGCGTATGGCGATGTTTTCCTACGCCATAGGCCTCCAGATTCTCGTCCGCGCTGCAAAAATGGGTGCGGGTGTTGCACGACTTACCGGCACCCGTCACGCCACTGATGGCGTCGACGACTACGGGGCCGCTCTGGGCCACCCAGCCCGCACGCACGGCAGGCGCGGCAGCAAGACTCGTTGCGGTGGGATAGCAACCGGCGCAGGCGACCAGTACGGGCTTGCCGTCGGCGTGGTCGGATGCAGCGGTCTCTAAGTCCCGGCAGAACAACTCGGGCAGACCGAAGGCACGTGTCTTGAGCAACTCGGGGCTCGTGTGCTCGGCGGCATACCATGTCTCAAAGACAGACGCGTCGCTCAGACGGTAATCGGCCGAAAGATCAAAGCAAGAGACACCCGACGCAAGCAGAGCGGGCACCTGTGCCATGGCAGCCGTGTGCGGCACGGCGAGAAAAACCGCATCGCAGCTCTTGAGTTCAGGGGCGTCATGCGTGGTGAAAACCAGATCGCTCACGCCAGCAAAGCTCGGATACACCGCGGACAGCAGCTGGCCGGCATCGGCGTTGGACGTAATGGCAACAAGTTCAAACTCGGGATGGCCGAGCACGAGGCGAATAAGCTCGGCGCCGGCATATCCAGCCGCGCCGACGATTCCAACCTTTAAAGACATATCGGACTCCTTGTCTGCGGTCTTATGCGTCATTGCGCATTCCGCAGCTGTCGTTATGAGGTAGGTTGAAACTTTAGCACCCGAGAATGCATATTTACGCAAATAATTTGTGTCTTCATGCATTGAAACATACCCGACACATTCGCTTGAAAGAATTGACAAAAAATAAGCGAGCTCTGCATTAGCCGCAGCGCATCATGCTGCTGGCCAATGCAGAGCCCACCTTATACGGAATACCAAACTTAAGGGTCGCCCAGAGCAGCCTAGAGCTCGACCGGAACCCATTCGTCGTGATTGCAGATAAAAGCCTCGGGGTCCTCGACGCTAAAGAAGACGAGCGTGGGGTCGTTAGGCCCCTCATAGTGCTCGCTCAAGCGCTCAAGATGCTTCCACCCGGCCTCGCGCATTTCATCCGAAGCCCGGTCGTCCAGACCCGCACGTCCGCGCAGGATCAACCAACCATGGCCCGGCCACCAACTCGTGGCCTCAAAGCGCTGGTTTTGCAGCAGCTCTTGCCACACATCTTTGGTGCGCGCCGTTACAAACCACAGCTTGCCGTCCTGAATCTGCGCAAACGAGAACGGACGCACATGCGGCTGCCCGTCCACGCTCGTCGCTAGGTACCACGCCGGCACCGACGTCAGATACTCCAGCACCGTATTCAATCCGTCCACGTTTCCTCCTGTCATCTGACCAGTCTTTTTGGAATGGGCAGCTAATTTGGGAAATTAAAGCTCGAGGAGCTCTTCGCTGCCGTCGATATCGCAGAACCGCGCGGCGATGTTGCGGACCGAGAAGAACGCAAGGCGGCCATCGTTGGCACTATCGTGTTGCTCGCCAATGCCCACCATGTGCTTAAAGCCCGTCTGGCGCACCTTGTCACTCACGAATGCATCGTCCTCGAGTGCGGCCTCGCCAGTTAACACGATCCAGCACTCCCCCGGCTTCCAGCCCGACACCTCAAACTTGGGATTCTTGCTCAACTCCGCCCACACGTCCTTGTCGCGCGACGTGCAAAACCACAGCTTGTCGTTATCGATCATGGCAAACGAAAACGGCCTCACGCGGGGCTGATGCCCGTCGTTTGCATCGGTCGTGGCAAGATACCACGCCGGAATGCGCCTGAGATACGAGCAGACGCGCTCGAGCTGAGCCGTGCGATTGATGTCGGTCATAGAGACCCCTTTCTTGCGCTCGAATCGAGCTTAGACGAGTTGAAGATTGATAACGACAACGCATGCCACCAGCAGCGCCATCGCCACCGCGGCCAGTGCATCCCCACGGCCAAGCGTAAGCGCATGCAGACGCGTGCGTCCCCGCTCGCCGTGATAGCAGCGCGCATCCATGGCGGCCGAAAGCGTCTCGGCATGACGGAACACGCCAGTAAACAGCGGAATCGCCACACTGCCGAGCATGCGCACGCCACCGAGCGGACCGCCCGTCACGCGCGCGCCACGGCTTGCCTGTGCATCGGCCGTCTGTTTCATCTCGGTGGCAAATTGTGGCATAAACCGCAGCGCGATACCCATAATCATGCCGAGCTCGTGCGCCGGAAGCCCCACGCGCGCGAATGGTGCGAGCAGGCGCTCAAAACCCGCGGTGAGGTCGAGCGTCGGCGTGGTGAGCGTAATGGCGCTCATGCCGGCCATCATCATCGTCAGGCGACACGCCATAAACGTCGCAGAACGCAGCGAACCCTCGCTCACCTGCAAAAAGCCAAACTGCCACAGGATGCGGCCGCTCTGATCGGAAAACAGGTTGAGCACCGCGACCACCACGACAATCGCCAGCAGTGGTGCCATCGACGATAGGACCCGACGCAACGGAACCCGGGCCGCGACATAGACCAGCACGACAAAAATTGCGATCGGAACCAGCCCGCGGAAGCTGCCGACGGTGAGCGCAGTGATCAGAAATGCGAAACCTAGGAGCAACTTAGTGCGCGGATCCAGACGATGCACTGCGCTTTCCCCCGGATAGTAGCTGCCAAATGAGAATGCCTCCATTAGCAGCCCTCCTCTTGCGTGGCCATCTTGGAACCAGCCTGACGCGACGCCCTCAAAGGTCCGTCCGCGCAGCCTAGCAGCATGCCGGCCAACTCGTCGGCCAGCGACTCAACCGTATAAAGCTTGTCGCAGCGGAGCGGCACACCGGCTTGCACGAGCGACAATGCCATGCGCTGCGCAGCGGGAACACCCAAGCCGATTGATTTAAGCTCATCCGCATGCGCAAAAACCTGAGCGGGCGTGCCCTCGGCAAACACCGTGCCCTCGTTCATCACAACGATACGGTCGCAGCAATTGGCCAGGTCATCCATGCTGTGCGAAACCATGACAACGGTCAGGCCCTCACGATGGAGCCGATCGATGAGCTCCAGGAAATCCCTGCGCGCAGCCGGATCGAGCCCCGCCATGGGCTCGTCGAGCACCAGGACCTCGGGCTCCATGGCGAGCACGCCGGCAAACGCCACGCGGCGCTGCTGACCGCCCGAAAGCTCAAAGGGGCTCTTGTCGCCTATCGCAGCAAGGTCGAGGCCCACGCGCGCAAGCGATGTTGCGACACGGCGAACAACCTCGTCTTGCGGCAGGCCAAGGTTGCGCGGGCCAAACGCCACGTCCTGCGCCACGGTCTCGGCAAATAGCTGGCGCTCAGGATACTGAAACACCACGCCGACCTTGGCCTTAACCGCGGCGGCGCCTTTCTTGCTTGATAGGTCGAGTCCCAGTGCGCAAACGCTCCCCTCCTGTGGACGAATCAGCCCGTTGAGGTGCTGAACCAGCGTTGATTTACCCGAGCCGGTATGACCCGCCAGGCCCAGAAACTCGCCGCGACGCACCGTCAGCGAAACATCACGTAGCGCCCAGGGGCTGTTTGGATCGTTGCCCCAAAGAGCCTGTTTGCCCGATGCGCCCACAGTGGTCGAGCGCTTGCGCCATCGGCGGCGCTCGCGGGCGCTCAGCGTGTAACTATGCGAGAGGTGCGAAATCTCGATGACGGGTTCCGACGCGACCATCCCGTCGGCTGCAGAGGATTCATGGTCAAGCACACGAGAATCGGATGCGGAGGGCCGCCCAGCGACGTCCGCCCCGCTCCGCTCAGCATAAACCTGTGCAATCTCGGCGACCATATCCGCCTCACGCACCTGCGCGCAAACGGGTACGCCCTTCGCGCGGAGTGCCCTACCTAGACAGCACGATGCCGGCATATCCAGGTTCAGCCGCGCGAGTTCGTCCGCCCGCGTCAAGATTTCCTCGGGCGCACCGAGCATGGCAACGCGCCCCGCCCGAAACACCGCGACACGATCGGCCTCGGCGGCCTCTTCCATAAAGTGCGTAATCATCACGATGGTCATGCCGCGATCGTGCAACGCGCGGCAAACCTTCATGAGGCCCTTACGTCCACGCGGATCGAGCATCGAGGAAGCCTCGTCCAATATGAGCACGCGCGGTTCCATGGCGAGCACGCCGGCAAGCGCCACGCGCTGCTTTTGGCCGCCCGAAAGTGCATGGGTCTCGTGGCGCTCAAAGCCCACCAGGCCCACACCCTTCAGCGCCTCGCGTACGCGCTGCGCAATTTGCGCCGATTCGACCCCTAAGTTCTCGGGACCAAACGCAACATCGTCCTCGACAAGCGTCGCCACCAGCTGATCATCGGGATTCTGGAACACCATGCCCGCGGTCGAACGAATGTCGTAGACCAGCTCGGGATCGGACGCATCCATGCCGTTGATACGCACCGTGCCTGCATCGGGCTGCAGCAGCGCATTCAGATGCTTGGCAAACGTCGACTTGCCCGACCCATTGCCGCCGAGGATGCAGAAAAACTCGCCATCCTCGATGTTCAGATCGATACCGTCGAGCGCCGGCGTGACACCGTCATAGCTAAAGGAAACGCCTCGACAATCAATCATGCGCGGCCTTTGACCTGGTTCTTTTTAGGCGTGATGAGGTTGGAGACCGCCTTGTACACTGCAAGCGTGAGCACCGAGTTGAGCACGGTCTTGATAAGGTTGAACGGCAGCACGGCAGGAACCATGAGCGGAGCGATCGCATCGACCGAGCCATACCAGAACCATACGCCAATGGTAAGGTTTGCGACCATAGACAGTGCCGTAGCGGCAATGACGCCGAACACCAGGCCAATCACGGCACCCTTATAGGTATGCATCTTCTGGTAGACGATAGCCGCGGGCAGAATGTAGCCCAGCGTGGCAACCAGGTTCATAAGCGCACCGACCCAGTCACCCGTGGTGAGCGCGTGAATAACGATAGCCATAGCGGCAACAGCAGTACCGGTGCCGGGACCATACGCAAAACCGCACACCATCGCCGGCACCAGCGACGGGTCGTAGGTCAAAAACGGCGCCGAAGGAAGGATGGGCAGCTGCACGTACATAAACAGGGCGCCCAAGGCGCACATCAGCGCCATGGTAACGAGCTGTTTAGTGCTCCACCTATTCGTGTTCTCAAAATGGATATGCTGCGACTGTTCAGACATAAGATCACCTGCCTCTTTCATCCGGACTCTAACCGTTGGTACTGGGATCTCACCAGTTCAGCCGACATGCGAACCAACGCACGCACGGGTCGCGGACTCATCGGCTCGGACGCAGGCACCTCGCCTGCGCCACGGCGCCCCTCTGGCACCGTCCGATTTACCGCCAGTGGGGAATTTCACCCCGCCCTGAAACAGCAATTCCAAGTCTAGCACGGGCAGGCTTTTGCGCAAGTATGCCAAAGGTAATTTGTGGTGGGGATCAGTTGCCGCAACAACCACGTTCCCCACCCTCCCCAAAGTAACGCGCTTTTCGCGGCAAAGCCGCGAAACAGCGAAAGGGACACGTACCCCCATCAACCATGTCCTTCTCCGCGAGCCGACCTCAAGGCCGTAAACGTAGGGAATCCGGGGGCGTGACGGGGCTTCTCTCCGGAACATTCCGCAGGACGCAAAGAGGCTCCGCAGCGCGAAGCGCGATGCGGAGCCTCTTTGCATGTCCGAGGACGTTCCGGAGAGAAACCCCGTCACGCCCCCGGATTCCCGGTGGGAGTTCTAGACCTTGTCGGCCTTAGTACATACCGCCGCCCTGCTGACCAGCGGTAGCAGCAGCGATAGCATCCTCAAGCTGAGTGTTCTTGGGCACATCGGAAACCGTGGCCTCGGTGATGAGAATCAGGCTGGCGACAGAAGCAGCGTTCTGCAGGGTGACGCGGCTGACCTTGACGGGGTCGAGGACGCCCATCTCGATCATGTCGCCCCACTCGCCGCTGGCAGAGTTGAGGCCCTGGCCAGCGGGCAGCTCGGCGACCTTGTCGACCACGACAGCGCCCTCAAAGCCAGCGTTCTTGGCAATGGTTGCGACCGGAGCGGTCAGAGCCTTCTTGACGATGTCGACGCCGATCTTCTCCTCGGGGTCGTCGATCTCGACTGCATCGAGCGCAGGCACAGCGTCCATGAAGGCGACGCCGCCGCCAGCGACAATGCCCTCCTCGACAGCAGCGCGGGTTGCCTGCAGGGCGTCCTCGACGCGGTGCTTGATCTCCTTGAGCTCGGACTCGGTGGCAGCGCCGACCTTGATGACGGCAACGCCACCGGAGAGCTTGGCCAGGCGCTCCTGGAGCTTCTCGCGGTCGAAGTCAGAGGTGGTGTTCTCCATCTCGCCCTTGATCTGAGCAATACGGGCGTCGATGGCCTCCTTGGAGCCAGCGCCGCCGACGATGACGGTGTTGTCCTTGGAGATGGTAACGGACTTAGCGGTACCGAGCATATCGGCGGTGATGTCAGCGACCTTCACGCCCAGCTCGTCCAGAGCAGCCTGACCACCGGTGAGGACGGCGATGTCCTCGAGAATGCGCTTGCGGCGATCGCCGTAGCCCGGAGCCTTGACGGCGCAGACGTTGAGGGCGCCGCGGATCTTGTTGAGGACGAGGGTGGGCAGGGCCTCGCCGTCGATGTCCTCAGCGATGATGAGCAGGCCACGGCCAGCGCGCTGGACAGCCTCGAGAACAGGCATGATGTCCTGGACGCTGGAGATCTTCTGGTCGGTGATGAGGATGTACGGATCCTTCATCACGGCCTCCATGCGGTCGTTGTCCGTGACGAAGTAAGCGGAGACGTAGCCCTTATCGAACTGCATGCCCTCGACGGTGTCGATGGTGATGTCGAACGTCTGGGAATCCTCGACGGTGATGACGCCGTCCTTGCCCACGACTTCCATGGCCTCGGCGATCTTCTCGCCGACCTCGGGGTCACCAGCGGAGATGGTACCGACGGAAGCAATCTGCTCCTTGGTCTCGACCGGCTTGGCCTGCTTCTTCATCTCGGCGACGGCGGCGTTGACGGCCTTGTCGATGCCGCGACGGATGGCCAGCGGGTTGGCGCCAGCGGCGACGTTGCGAAGACCGTCGTTAACGATGGCCTGAGCGAGCAGGGTTGCGGTGGTGGTGCCGTCACCCACGGTGTCGTTGGTCTTGGTGGCGACCTCCTTCACCAGCTGGGCACCCATGTTCTCAATGTTGTCCTCGAGCTCGATCTCCTTGGCGACGGAAACGCCGTCGTTGGTGATGGTCGGGGCACCGAACGTGCGCTGCAGGGCGACATAGCGACCCTTGGGGCCCATGGTGACGGTAACGGCATCGGCCAGAGTGTTGACGCCCTTGGCGAGCTTAGCGCGGGCATCGGTATTGAACGTAATGTTCTTTGCCATGGTAGGTAATCCTCCAAAAGAAATGTGACTCACGTCGCCGCTTCCGAGTCCTATGCGGCGACCGCGTTCAAAGACGAATCAGAGAGCCTGATGAGACTAGGCCTCGACGACGGCGTAGATGTCGTCGGCGCGCATCAGCAGATACTTCTCGCCGTCGACCTTGACCTCGTTGCCACCGAACTTGCCGTAGATGACAACGTCGCCTTCCTTGACGTCCATGGGGATGCGCTCACCCTTGTCGTTGACCTTGCCAGCGCCAACGGCAACGACGGTGCCGCGCTGCGGCTTCTCCTGAGCGTTGCTGGCGATATACAGACCAGAAGCGGTCTTCTGCTCGGCCTCGTCGGGCTTGACCAGAACACGATCTGCAAGCGGTTTCAATGATGACATGCTTGTCTCCTCCTTTTTGGGCCGCGTGGTTATGCCACGCGAATTAACCCCATTTGTTTGCGTACGCGTTGAATGGTACCCACGAATGGCGGGTTATACAACACAGAGTCAAAAAATCTTATTTTTTGGCACTTAGATTTTCTGAATGCCGGGGGGATAACTTGTGCGCAGCTCCCGTGTGGCGCCGGAGGGGCGGGGCATAAGGTTTCCTGCTCGGGCAGTCCTGCTCGCACGAAGGCCACATTACGTGACCTTCGGCTCGTGCGGAACTCGCGATAAACCTTATATCCCGCCCCTCCGGCGCCACACGGGAGCCAAGTTAACTAGTTCGGGCGCGGCATTCAGAAACGTCAGCGCAGCAAAATGGCGATGTGGATAGGAACATGGGCATGGCTTTCGCTGCACGCACGGGTCCCCTGGGGAGCGCCGTGCATTTTTGGGAGTATTCAGCAGACCAGGATGGCTGTATACGCGCCAGACACATCTTATTGGTCCCAAGGACGCCTTCGACCGGCGATTTGGGTCGGCAGGCAGACCCCATCAGGGCATAAAGGCATGCCTCGTGCCTGCCCGGACGCCAAAATGACGTCAATCCCCATGACATTACCCGACCGCAACGGCGCCGGCAGAGCTCGCAGTGCTGAATACTCCGTTTTTTGCACGGCCCAGGCGGGGGTACATCAGGGCCAGAAAGAACATCCCAACCTTTTTATGCAATCTGTAATGGGAAGTATGCAAACACCATGAGGCAGCATTGCAAATGTCCAATTTGAACGCGCGGGGCAGCAGCGCCTCCACCCCACGCACAAATCCGGCAGAGCAGGGACGCTCATAACGAGTCCCCACCGATATGCAGACGTGGCTCGAGCGCCATCCCAAAATAAGTCGCCCGGGCCGCGTTTAACGACACGGCATGAGCATCAGCGCTCGTAGATTACGTTACCTGCCAGGTAGGTGGCCTGAACGTTGGTGGCTTGCAGCTCTTGGGGGTCAACAGTGAGCGGGTTTTGATCCAGGACTACCAGGTCAGCATACTTGCCGGGCTCCAAGCTGCCGAGGTTTTGCTCGTCGCCTGCTGCATAGGCGCTGCCCAAGGTGTAGTTGCGCAAAGCCGTTGCCGCGTCGATGCGCTCGCTCGGTAACCAGCCGCCCTCGGGCCAGTGGCTTTTGGGGTCCTGGCGCGTGATAGCCGTGTAGAGCACGTCCATGCTGGTAACGGGCGTGATGGGGCTGTCGGTACCGAAGGCTTGGCGAATGCCGCGCTGCTTATAGGTTGCGAACGGCCACATGATGCGGCTGCGCTCCAAGCCCAAATCGCGCTCCGGTCCACCCGGGTCGAGCGTAATGTGGCAGGGCTGGCTCGAGGCGACCACGTTGAGCTTGCGCAGGCGATCGATGTCCTCGGGCAGGAGGTTCTCCAGGTGCTCGAGCGTGTTGTGGCCGTGCTGGGGCAGGCCGTACAGACCGGCGGCTTCCTCGAAGATATCCAGCGCGGCATGAATCGCACCGTCGCCGATAACGTGGATGCGCACGGCGCGGCCGCGCTCCGCAGCCGCCAGAACCAGCTTGCGCATGCGCTCGGCGGAAACCGTCAGACGGCCTTGGTCGCCCGGGAAGCGCGGATTGGTATAGGGCTCGGTGAGATATGCCGTATGTTCGCTCGACACGCCGTCAAAGAACTGCTTAAAGCCCGGCGCCGAAAGCAGTGCGTTGTTCGCGTAACGTGCCTGCAGCTCTTCTAGACGCGACTGGTCATCCAGCAGCGTGGGGAACAGATGGGCACGAATGCCCAGCTTGCCGGCTGTCTGCAGTTTGTCGTAGACGTCGTCGCGGATAAAATCGCAGCCCGGCATGGGCATGAGCGACATGTCGCAGATCGAGGTGATGCCCTGCTCGGCCATGCGCCTCATTTGATCGGCGTAAGCGCTTGCGATGCGATCTTCGCCCAGCCACTCAAGGCAGCGCGGCAACAGCTGCATGGCAGCCGCCTCGTGAGCAATGCCCGTGAGCTCACCGTTTGCGTCCTTGTCGTAGCTGCCGCCCGCTGGCGGCTCGCTATCGCGCGTGACGCCGAGCGCCTCGAGAGCGCGACTGTTGAGCCACAGCGTGTGGCCGTCGCCCGAGTACATAACGCAGGGACGATCGGGAAATGCCGCATCGAGCGACGCCTTGGTAGGATGCTCGGGCGGGTCCCAACGGTAGTCGCGCCAGCCCTGCGTCACAACCCAAGCGTCGTCGGGCAGATCCTGGGAAAACTCGAGCACGTGCTGCACCAGCGCCACCTCGGACGTGCCCCCATCCATGAGCATATACGGCGAGGAACCGACCGAGGTATGAAAGAAGTGCAGATGAGCGTCATGGAAACCGGGGCAGACAAACTGCTCGCCGTAGTCGATAACCGGCGTGGCGGCAGGAGCGGCGGCGATCACGTCATCGGGCTTTCCGACTGCGACGATACGGTCGCCTGCGATGGCAATCGCCAGCTCACGGGCGGTATCGATGCCGTCTTGCGAGGTAAAGACGTTCTTAGAGCGGATAATCCGATCGATATGTTGCATGGGCATCCCCATCTCTGGCAGGAAATTCAACACCCCCGAGTGTACTCCACCGCCACAGCTGCAAAACGTCAAGCGGTAAACGGCACCTTTCCCAACCCCAACGGCCCCGCCTGCCACTTGGGGACGGGGTAGAAATGGTAGATTTCAAACTTGACAGCCGCATCCAAGGCTGCGTGCATAAGCAATTTGGATCTGTCAAGGTTACGGAGGTATCCATTTCTACCATTTCTGCCCCGTCCCCAAGTGGCAGGTGGCATACTGGAAAGAGCCTGTACGATTTTGCGATAAACCAGCAAGGAGCAAATCGACCATGACGAAGACCAAGGCACAGCAGATTATGGCAGCGACCGAGGCCCGCGCGGCTGATGACGTCACCGCAGCCATCCAAGATATCGCCGCCGAGTTTGAGCCCTACATCATCAAGCAGCGCCGGCACTTCCATAAGCACCCGGAGCTGAGCCTCGCCGAAGAGCGCACGACTTCTGACATCGCCAACCAGCTCGACGCCATGAATATCCCCTACGAGCGCCCGCTTAAGACGGGCCTGGTAGCGACCCTTCGCGGCACCGCACCCGACGCCTACCGCGAGGACGGCACGCCGCGCCGCCGCATCCTGCTGCGCGCGGATATCGACGCCCTACCCGTCACCGAGCAGACCGGCGAGGAATTCGCCAGCGTCAATGAGGGCTGCATGCACGCCTGCGGCCACGACTGCCACATTGCCATGATGCTCGGCACGCTGCAGATCCTGCGCCATATGACCGACGACATCCACGGCGAGGTCCGCATCGTCTTCCAACCCAGTGAGGAAAACGGCCAAGGCGCCAAACTCATGATCGGCACGGGTGTGCTCGACGGCGTCGATGGCGCCTACGCCGCACACATCTGGAGTGAGGTCGACGCCGGCACCGTAAGTTGCGAGCCCGGTCCGCGCATGGCCAATACCGACTGGTTCCGCATTGATGTCCGCGGCACCTCGTGCCACGGCGCCATGCCCCAGCGCGGCCACGACGCCGTCATGGTGGCGGCCGAGATCGTCAACGCCCTGCAGACCATCGTTTCGCGCGAGATCAGCCCCTACGAGCCGGCCGTCATTACCGTCGGCGAGCTGCACGGCGGTACCGCGCGCAACGTTATCGCCGGTACCGCCTACCTCGCCGGCACGGTGCGCACCTATGGCGATTCGACGCACGAGGAAATGCCCGAGCTCATGCGCCGCATCGTAGAGCACACTGCGGCGGCCCTGGGCGCCGAGGCTGAACTTACCGACTACACCATCGCCAACTACAAGGTCGAAAACGACGTCGCCTCGAGCGAGCGTTGTCGTCAGGCCGTGGTCAAGTGTCTGGGTGCAGCCGGCGAAGGCCATTATCGCGGCACGCTTTCGGGCGAGGATTTCTCGGAGTACCTGCGCCGTGTACCGGGTGTGCTTGCCTTTGTGGGCACGCGCAACCCCAAGATTGGCGCCACGTACGCCCAACATTCCTGCTTCTACAAGATCGACGAGACCGTGCTGGCTCAGGGCTCCATGGTGGCCGCTCAGTATGCTATCGACTTTTTGGCCGAGCCCACGCAAGAGGAGCTCGACGGCCCCGCTAT
Source organism: Collinsella sp. HCP28S3_B9 (assembly GCF_052066095.1). Lineage (NCBI taxonomy): Bacteria > Bacillati > Actinomycetota > Coriobacteriia > Coriobacteriales > Coriobacteriaceae > Collinsella > Collinsella sp. HCP28S3_B9. The sequence goes on along the minus strand of NZ_JBQHST010000004.1, from coordinate 66,312 downwards.
CGCCGCGGTTGCCGAGACCAATCCTGCCTTGGCCGCCAAGTTACGCTCTGCCAAGGCGATGTCCGCCGAGGCTCGTGACGCCATCCATGATGCCCGCACGGCTCGCCATGCCGCCATCAAGGGCATCCACGAAGCTCGCACCGCCGCTCGTCACGAAGAGAAGCACAACGAGTAGTCGAATCGCGACCATCTCGCAGCCGTAGCCACATCGCGATGTCAAAGCGGGGGCGGACGTTTCGGCACGTCCGCCCCCGCTCATTCGTCAAGCACTATTTCTACCATTTCTACCCCATCCCCAAATGGCAGGTGACAGGGCTACTCGTCTTGCGGGTCCTCGTCGGAGCTTGGCGCGGGCTCCGTCGTGGGCTCGGACTCCGTCGCGGGCTCGGACTCCGGCGCAGATCCCGGGACAGACTCAGGCTCGGGCTCAGGCGCGACATCCGGAGCGCTGTAACCCGAAGGAGCGGACTTCTTCTCGAAGGGCAATACAAAAGTCAGGACGTCGTCCTTATCCTCGTCGGCCCACTCGCTTGCATAACGTGCGACCCAATAGCCAACGGCACGGTGCTTGAGCATCTTGCCAAAGACCGTTAGAAATACGGTGACGAAAGCGATCAACACCAGGAACAGTACGAGTGCGATGCCACCGCCGGTAACAATTGCCTCAATACCCGTAGGACGATAGTAGTAGCTATACATACCGACAGAGGCAATGGCGCCAAAGACGGCCGTCAAGATCCATGTGACAACGTTGGCGACCAGGCCCGTCAAAAACTCGGGAAGGAATGAAGCGCAAAACAGCTTGGTCTTATTGTTCTTAAAGGCCGCCCAGACCTTGTCGAGCGAAAACGCGCTCTCGACGCGACCGGTCACCGCAAAGTGCATCACGGCGATATCGGCGAACATCTTAAAGAAGACTCCCAGGACCGCCGTGGCAATCATAGCCAGGACAAGCAGGCCAAGCGAGCCAAACAGCGCAGTCTCGAGCGCAGAAGAGCCGTAATACGAATACGAGCCCGCCGCGCCAATTACCACGCTCTCCACCAGCGAAAGCACTACACCAATAACGGGAATGGCAGCGATAATCTCGAGCACGACCGAAATAACGCTCGAAAAGACCCCGAGGCCAAACGATGCGGAACGCATCAACGGACGATCCATGCCGTCATCGATCTTAAGCGACAGGTCGCGACCCCACTCGATGCCAAAGCCCGAACCGCACACGCTCGCCACGCAGGCGGCCAAAAAGCCGATGGCAGCTGCAATACCGCCGATAACGGGAATGAACAGCACGAGCACCGACACGACACAGATAAGCGCCGGCAAAAAAGCAATCTGGCACACGCGCTGCAGCACGCCCGGAGTCTTGGTCATGTCTTGGAACGCCTGAGCCACACAGCCCTTGGGCACGTTCATGGAAGGCTGGGGGACAAATTGCTGAGGCTGACCCTGAGGAGCGGAGGCTGCAGCACCGGCATTAGGGGCACCGCACACGCCGCAGAACTTGTCGTTATCGCCCATGGGGGCGCCACACTGCGAACAGAACATCGAAATCATCCCTTCGTATCTAGAGCGAATTACCTGGATCGCAAACGACGTCTTTGGCAACATTATCGCCCAATGTGGGGACAAATACCCCAAGATGACCGATTTGAAACGTAGGCGGCTTTATTCAATGGTTCGAAGGGTATATCCGCGCTAGTTCGTGCCGCGGAAGCCCTTGCCCACGATCTCGGAGCTGTCAACGATCGTGATAAACGCATCTGGATCGATATCGCGGGTATAGCGGCGCAGTTGCACTGCTTCGCGACGGCTCAGCACGCTCATGATCACCGTCACGCAATTGCCCGAGAAGGCACCGTAGCCGCGGCTGATCGTTGCCGTGCGGTTGAGATGCTTGACGATAAATTCCTCGACTTTGCGTGGCTCGGCGCAAATAATCGTACAGACCTTGCGCAAGTGAATGCTCTCGATGGCCTTGTCGACCACAAGCGTCTTGGCAAACAGGCCGAGCACGCAGTACAGGCCAACGCGCGGACCGTACAAAAAGGCCGCGATGGTCACGATGCCGATATCGACCAGTAGCAAGGCGCGTCCGATCTCGAGCGTCGTGCGACGCTTGAGGATCATGGCAAGGATATCGGTGCCGCCCGTCGAGGCGCCAATGTCAAAGACAATGGCACTGCCCAGCGCCGGCAAAATCACGGCAAAACACAGGTCGAGCCACATATCTCCCGTCATCGAAACATCCGTCGGAATGAAGAGCTCAAACAGCGAGACGTAGGCCGAAAGCGCAAACGAGGCAAAAACGCTCCAAAGGATTGCCTTGCGCTCCAAAAAGATAAAGCCCAAGACGACGAGAACCGCATTGATGATCCACATAAAGACGCCGACGGGCAGAGTCGGGAACAGCGTGGAAAGAATGACCGACACGCCCGAGGTTCCGCCGAAGGCAAAGTGATTGGGGGTTTTAAAGGCCACGATGGCGAACGCCGTGAGGATCAGGCCTAGATTGAGCTCGGCGAAAAAGCGCGGGAAGCCCGGCTCCTGGCTGCGCTTTTGACCGGCGCGCTCGCCACGTTCGATATCCTCGCGACCGACAACGCGCTCCATCGGCACCACGGGAGGACGATGCACCTCCTCGGCGGCACGCGACGCCGCCTCTGCCGCAGCGGCCTCAATCGCCCATGCCTTGCTTTCTGTTTCGTGCTCGTCGGCCATTACGGCAACCCCTCGTTAACAATTTGGAAACAATGCGCCCATTAGGGTAACGCGGAGCGCGAAGATTGCAACCCCTAGTTAGACGAGCGGTATGACTACATCGAGGGCATATAGAAAACGGTCGACCGCACTTTTGCTTGCGCGGTCGACCGTTTAGCGTTTTCGCAGGTAAAACCTATCGAAACAAACCTGGCCCTATTTGGTAGGTTACTCGTGCTGGCTGGTGCGGTGCTCGTACTCCTCGGGGGTGATGACATCCTCGATGCGCAGGTTGACGCCTGCCACCTCAAGGCCGGTCATCGCGGCCAGACGCTCGGTCACGCGCGCCTTAACGTCGTCGAAAATCGCGGGTGCGTAGGCGCCGTACTCGATAATGACGGAAATGTTGACGACCACGCGGTTGTCATCGGTGACCTCGACCGTCACGCCCTTGGTCAGGTTCTCGGCACCAAACTGCTCCTGCACAAAGTGCATAAGGTTGCCCTTCATGCCCAGGACGTGCGGCACCTCGCGGGTGGCCATGGCGACGATCTTCTCGATCACACCGTTGGAATAGGTCAGCGAATCCTCGGACTCGTCCGCTTCCTCATCATCCTCGTCCGCATCGTCGGTGGGCTCGGCCTCGACGAGCGCTCCGTCCTCGAGCGTTACGTCCTCAGCCTCGGCGGCGACGGTCTCGTCTGCCTCGAGCTCGGTATCGGCCACATCGACCTTCGTGTTAAAAGCCATGGTTCCTCCTTATGCCCACCGCACACGCGGCGGTCGAATACATACTAGCGGCCGCTAAACAGACGGCCGAAGAAGTTGACGATCCCGTTCTCGCCGTCACGGATCTGGCCAATCACGGCGCCGATCAGCACAAAGAATGCGATGACGAGTGTATCCCACAGGCCGAGCGTGAGCACCAGCACGGCGAGCACAAAACCAGCGACGGCCCCGAGCGTGGTGTTGGGATGACGGACGGCATAGCTCCAGATGGCCGCCCCCGTACCCTTGATGAGACCCATGGCCTCGTCAAAGTCGCTGGCGGCGCTGTCGTGCTGCTCGCCGGCCTCGGGCTTGGTGTCGGCGGACTCGCCTGCCGGCGTAGCGTTCTGGTCGATCGTCAGGCGCGGGGTGCGGACGGTCTTGTCTTGATTGGTGTCACTCACCGGAAACCTCCACGGTCTGGACGGTAGTCTTGGACGGCAAAAAACGGACGCGTGCGGTCGTGCCCGGCGTGCCGAGCATGGTGTCGCAGGCCTCCTCGATGCGCTGCTGCATCGAGGTGGCAAGAGCGGCAACGTCCTTATCGTCGAGCGCGATGGCTTCGACCTTAAAACGAACGTGCGACTCGTCGGAGCCTTGAACGCGCGCCTCGATACGCTCAACCATCACGCGATCATCGCACTCCGCCGCGGCACGGGCGCACGAGGAAAGCGCTGCGAGGGTGACCTCGATGTTGCGCTCCCCCGCCGGATGCACGCAGGACGGCTCGCGACGCGCGAACATCAGGCGGAAAAACCCGATGAGCACGCCAAGTGCCACGATGGCGGCGCACACCGTAACGACGACGCGAGGCATGGTGTCACGCAACAGTAGCATAAAGCGATACGTATACGGTCCCCAGAACTGGCAGACAAGCGTGCCCAGCGCCACGATGGCGGCGGCAAGGTACACGGTTGCTAGGGCTCGTTTGAGTACGCGCACGCGCGCTCCCTTCAGGTTTCGGTCCACAGAATGCAAAACGATTCGCATCATTATAAAAGAGCCGGGTCCGGTGCCATACGCACGCGGATCCGGCTCATCTATTCCACGAGGCTTGTATGCTCGCTTCATTATGCCCAGATATGCACGGCTTAACCCGTGCAGGCGCTACTCCTCCTCGAGGGCAGCGATAACCTCGTCGGTCATGTCCATGGTGCTGTAAACATCCTGAACGTCGTCGAGCTCCTCGAGACGGTCGATGAGGCGCTGGACCTTCTTGGCATCGGCGCCGGAGACCTCGGTCGGGGTGGTCGGAACCATAGTGGTCTCGGAGCCCTTGACCTGGATGCCCTGCTCCTCGAGCGCCTTGGAAACAGCCATGACGTCGTTGGCGGCGGTCCAAACGATCCACTCCTCGCCGGCGTCCTCGTAGTCGTCGCCACCGGCCTCGGCGATAGCCATCATGAACTCTTCCTCGTCACCGGCAGCACCGTTGGCGATCATGGTCTCCTTCTTGGCATTCTCGTCCAGGATCTCCTTGGCGACGACAATCTGGCCCTTGCGCTCAAACTGGAAGGCGACGGAGCCGGAGGTGCCCAGGTTGCCGCCAGCGTGGGAGAAGGCGGAACGGACATCGGCGGCGGTACGGTTGCGGTTATCGGTCAGGCAGTCGACGTAGACGGCAACGCCGGCGGGACCATAGCCCTCGTACACGATGTTCTCGTAGACGGCGGCATCGGCACCCGAACCGAAGGCCTTGTCGATAGCGGACTTGATCTTGTCCTTGGGCATGGACTGAGCCTTAGCCTTGGCAACGGCAGCGGCGAGGCTGGCGTTGTTCTCGGGCAGCGGGTCGCCGCCGAGACGGGCAGCAACGGTGATGTTGCGGCTCAGCTTGGAGAAGAGGGCGGAACGCTTGGCGTCCTGCGCGCCCTTACGATGCTTGGTTGTGGCCCACTTAGAGTGTCCGGACATACGTGTCTCCTATCGGTTTCGACCTAAAGCCCAGCGCAGATGCTCGGGCAATATAAACAAACGTCGTTATGATATACCTAGTGGCCTGCGAGATAAACCCCAAAATGAAGGCGTCGTGATGATGCAGCCCCCTTGGTGCAAAGTAACCTGTCCCCTTTGCACCAAGTTAGGACCAGAGGAGGTCGCTGCGGGTGATGGTGGCGCCGATGGCAAAGGGCATGCAGGCGATGACTGGATACAGGTAGCGCATATAGGTCGAGCCGTTGCAGGGACCGATCAAGCACACGGCGAGCACGCCCAGCAGCGGCACCCAAATGGCCAGCCCGCGCCACGAATGACGACGTAGCAGATAGACCACCACAGCGATCATGATCCACACATAGGTGGCCGAGCTCATGGTGAGCGAGATAAACGGGATGCGTTGTACTGCCACGCGATACAGGTTGATCAGGTGGTCGCACCAGCGCACAACCTTGCTATCGACCGGATGGAAGTCGAAGTACTTGAGGTTATCGGGCTTCGCCATGATCTCGGCACTGCGCGCCGTGCTGTAGACCCACGCATCGCGGGCACTCGGATAAAAGTAGCCGTAGTAGTTATTGATGAGCGCCGAGATATAGCACTCGGGATCCTTTTTGAACATCTGGGCCCACACCTCAAAATAGGCCTTGATGTCCTCCTGCGAGGCGTACTCATTAAAGCAATTTTTGACGGCGTCCGACTTATCCGGGTTGTAACGGCGGCCCAGATTCTCGTACTTAAGCACCCGATCGATCGCAGCACGTTCCTTATCGGTCACCAGACCGTCGCAGGGAGCTTCCTCAATCGTGCCGTCGTCTTTGACCTTAGGGTTAACGCCCGAATTAAGGCCGTCGTGCTTTTGGACGAAGCGCGCCGTCTGTTGAAACGGAATCGAGAGGATCTCGCGCTTGGAGCCCGGCGTGATATCGTGCGCGGGCATAAAGACCTTGGTAAAGTACATGTTGGAGGCAAGGCAGAGCACGAGCACCGCGAGAACGCCGGCCCAGCGGAAGCGCGGCGTGGCGCATGAGGGTGCGACGCCAGACTGTTTGACCACGCGACGGGCCACATGCGCGTCCCAGGCGCAAAACGCCGCCGCAATCACGCAGGCCGCCAACGGAAAGACCAGGCCGCCATTGCGCAAAAACGTGGAACCCATGGCGCCCAGCACGAGCAACAGCCAGTCGTGGCGCGCAAAGAGCACAGGCGTGCGCTCGCCCGCGCGCTCGGCATTGACATCGCGACGGGGCAGGCCACATGCCACGAGCTTGACGGTCTGAACGAGCAGTACCAGAAACGCATCGGCAAACAGTACGTCTTTGGTCAGCAGCGCCGCGTAGTTGGAGAACATCGGCATAAACGCAAAGAACAGCAAGATGACGCCGCGGACCGGCAGGCTCACGCCCAGCTTGCGCAGCGACGATATGGAATAGGCCACGCAGGCAGCCGTGATGACAAATTGGGCGCAGGTGTAGATGGCAAGACCCGCATTGGCGCTATTGAATAGCGAAAGCCCCAGTTGCACACACGAGCCGATGATGGCCGTGTGCACCACCGGATGATGGCCGTTGAGCAGCACGTTGGGGTTAAGCAGGCGCAGGTAGTCGCTCGTGCCGTTGGGGTAGTTGAACCATTGGCGGATCTGCGCGCCCGTATCTCCCATAAAGAGGCCGGGCAGCGAGGCGATAAGCGTGGGCACCCAGACAATCATGAGTACAAGAAACGGCCCAACAAAAGGATGGACCGAGAGCACGGCGTGGGCAACACGCCACACGCGGCCAAAATGCGCCTCCGAAAACGGAATGCGGCGAGAACTCAACCAATCCAAAAACTCAAAAGCCAGATAGAAGGACACAATCGCCAGAAGCATCCAGCCCGCGCCGCCAATCCAGGCGCAGATAACGCGCGCCTTGTCGCCCAGCACAATCTCGGCCGAATCGGTGAGGTCGTAACTGCGGCCGAACACCATGCAGACGGCAAAGAACAGCGATGGCAGCACAACCGAAGGACGCCAAGCGTCACCGCGGCCAAAGAACACATAGCGAAACGGCAGCGTGAGTAGGCAGGCCAGCGCGAGCAGCATCACAGCGTCGGTATGGCCGGCAAATGAGAGGAGTACCTCGTAGCACACGTAAAGCATGCCCGAGGCCTTTGGATCGATCGCCAGGACCGCGTTGCTCGACACCGGGGCGGAATCGATGGAAAACGCCGTGGTCGCCAGCAGGGCGAGCAAAAATGCGACGAGCGTCTGCTTGGCGGGATAGCGCTTAAACCAAACGATGCGGGCGGCGTCGCGCGCAGCCGTTGTGGAGAGATCGGAATCCTTCACAGTCCGAAAAGCCTTTCTAGAAACCTGCCAAAAAGGGACAGGTTTATTTTGGCAGGTTTTATCTGGGGAAACGTTACGGTTCTGTCATCGTTGCCTGGCAAAACCGCCACAAAGGTGCCTGTCCCCTTTGTGGTGTATGTGGTGGTTAGGCGTCGAGATAGATGCGCTGGGGACGGTTGCGACGGAGGGCAAAAATGATGAGCGCCAGGCCCGCAATCACGAGTGGCAGACTCAGCAGCTGACCCATGGTGATGACGCCGCCCAGCAGATAGCCCAGCTGGGCATCGGGCACGCGCACGAACTCAACGAAAAAGCGGACGATGCCGTACCCCATCACAAACACGCCCATAAACGCACCCTGGGGCAGCAGCGGTTTTTTGCGGCTGAGCACTTGCAGAATGCAGAAGAGCACAATGCCCTCGAGAAATGCCTCGTAGAGCTGGGATGGATGGCGCGGCATATCGCCCGCGGTGCCGCCAAAGATCACGCCCCAGGGCAGATCGGTCGGCTTGCCCCACAGCTCGCCGTTGACAAAGTTGGCGCAGCGCCCCAGGCACAGGGCCAGCGGAGCACCGATAACGGCAAGGTCGGCGATGGTCCAGGCGTCGAGCTTGTACATGCGGCACACGAGCACGCCGCCGATGATGCCGCCCACCAGGCCGCCATGGAAACTCATGCCGCCTTCGTTGGTGGCAAAGATCTCGAGCGGATGCGCCCAGTAGTAGCCGTCACCGTAAAAGATGACGTAGAACAGACGGGCGCCAATGATGAGGCCAAAAACCACGCCAACCACGACACTCATCAGGTCGTCGACCGTAATGTCAAAACCCCAACGACGCTGCGTGCGGTACATGACGACCGCCGTGAGCAGAGCTCCGACCACATAGGCCAAGCCGTACCAGTAGATGGTGATGGGCCCCGCCGAAATGGCGACAGGATCAAGCATATGGTAGAGGTCGTTGAGCATATCGGTCCCCCTGCTCCCTACATACAAATGCGGCCGCGGGCCTTTCGCTCGCAGCCGCACATTTGGGCATGACGTCTATGCGGAGCACATCGCCCGCAGCTTTCGCTTCTCAGAACGGCGCATACTCGTCGTACAGATCCTCGGCCTCGCCGGAGGCATTGACCTGCTCGACACGCGTAACGCCGGGCACGTGCTCCTTGAGGATACGCTCGACGCCCATGGAAAGCGTCAGAGCGCTCATGGGGCAACCGGCGCAGGCGCCCTGGAGCTCCAGCTTGACGACGCCCTCGTCATCAACGCCCATATACTCCATGTCGCCGCCGTCGGCCTGCAGGTTGGGGCGAATCTCTTCAAGAACCTTCTTAAGCAGCTCTTCGTTAACAGCCACAGGGGCTCCTTTCTCACAATAACGCGGGCGCGCCCGCGGACAGAGCTATGTTACTACAGCCATGTACCCGCTCGCGAGCCGTCCATGCGCGCGGACACGACTTTCACGAGCAGTTAATTTGACAGTCGATTTGGGACGGGGCTTAATTAGCCGCTTTTGTCAACGCCCGGCGCTCGTACACGCTGCCGCTACTGCTGAGTTTGTTCCCCGGTACCAATGTGGACATCGACGATAACCTGGCGGAAGCTAATGCCGCAGGAGTCGAGAATGCGGCGACTGATGCGGCCGTCGTCGGTGTCGGCGTACTTATTGTCCAGATAGACAACCTCGCCCACACCTACCTGCGCCAAGATTTTGGCACAGTCGTGGCACGGGAACAGCGTGACGTAGACCGTGGAACCCTCAAGGTCCTTGAGCGAGCCGCGGTAGTTGAGCACGGCGTTGGCCTCGGCATGAACTACGTAGTTATGCTTGTCCTGCAGCGGGTCATCGCTCGTGCCCCACGGGAAAAAGTCGTCGTTGAGCGCCGAGGGCGTACCGTTGTAGCCCACCGAAAGAATGCGGTGGTTGGTGCTGGCGATGCACGCACCCACCTGCGTATTGGGATCCTTGCTGCGGCGCTGCGCGGCGATGGCCACGCTCATAAAGAACTCGTCCCAGCTAATAACGTCGCGGCGCTTGCCCGACGCGGTTTGATGAAGATCGTCCGACATGGCAGACACCTCCGAAATCGAAATAGTTTGGCCCATTGTAGCAGGTGAAAGGTGGGGCTGTTTCCTCCCGGCGCCGACGTCCTTGGCTTTATGCGCGGCGAGGCTTTTGGTTGATGCGGTACAGCTCGGCGAGACCCCGCAGCGTCAGCGCGTCGTCTACCGTCAGGCTGTGGCCGACCAACGCCGCGAGCGCCTCGGCATCGTCGCCGGTGATGACAATGGGCACGCCGCCCTCGCCTGCCGCCTTGGTCGAGCGCATCTCGGCAAGCACCATGTCGAGCATGCCGTCGATACGGGCCACCTCGCCCAAGACCACGCCCGAGCGCATGGCCTCGCGCGTGTTGCGACCGATCACATGCGTGGGTGCCGAGGGCTCGACTTGCGGCAGGCGCGCCGCAGCGGCCGAGAGCGAGCGAGCGCCGAGCGCCAGCCCCGGCGCGATAACACCGCCGACAAAGGTTCCGCGCGCATCGATGACCTCGATATTGGTCGTAGTGCCCAGGTCGATCACGATGCACGGAGAGCCGTAGACGGCACGGGCCGCCACGGCGTCGGCGATGCGGTCGGGACCGATCTCGGCCGGGTCGTCGTAGTGCACGGGCATGCCGGTCTTAAGTCCCGGCCCCACGGTGAGCACGCGCCCCGTGCAGGTACGGGAAAGTGCCGCCTTCCACGGGCGCTCGAGCGCCGGCACCACGCAGCTCAGCACTGCTGCCGCGGGAACGAGCACACCAGGCATGCCCGCATCGGCTGCCAGTGCGCCCATGACCCGCGCGAGCCTCATGCGCGCCTCATCGGCCGTAATGCTCGGCGGCGTCGTGATCTCGCACGTCGCAAGCGGGCATTCCTGCGCCGCGGCCGAATCCTCGGCAAACAGACCAAAGCGAATGAACGTGTTGCCCACGTCGACCGTCAATATATATGCGCACCCATTAAGCATCGTCGGCGCTCCTTTCGTCTGCCCAGCAGTATATCGCCTACCCGAACCAGCCATCCCAGGTAGTCATTTTGGGACGGGGCTATTTTAGCTACCCCAATATGTCGGTTGATATTTGCCCCAATCCCAGATAATTCGTCGTCTGTCAAAGGGTAGCTAAAATAGCCCCGTCCCAAAATGACTACCTTGCCGCTATACTGATGCGCGGTCGTGCGCGAGCTCACGCGGCGGCCCTTGGTAACCCGACTTCCCGCGCCGTATCCGTAGCGGCGCTTGCGGGGGAAGCGGATATACGCAAAGGAGTTCTATATGGGCAATCCCTCGAACCGCACCTCTATGCGCGGTCAACTCACGCTGCGCGGCGTCGTCATCGGCGTCCTTGGCTGCGTGATTATCACGGCAAGCTCGGCCTACACGGCCCTCAAGATGGGCGCCCTCCCCTGGCCGATCATTTTCGCTGCCGTCATCTCGCTGTTCTTCCTTAAGCTCATGGGCAATGCCAGCCTCAACGAGGCCAACGTTACCCACACCATCATGTCCGCGGGTGCCATGGTCGCCGGCGGCCTGGCGTTTACCATCCCGGGCGCCTGGATGCTGGGCTATGCCGACCAGATCAGCTGGCTCGACATGTTTATCGTGGCGCTCGCCGGCACCATCTTGGGCCTTCTGGCAACGGCGCTCATCCACCGTCACTTTATCGTGGACGCCGCGCTGGAGTTTCCCACCGGCAACGCCGCAGCCCAGACCCTGCGTGCTACCGAGGCCGGCGGCAAGACCGGCAAGCAGCTCTTTGGCTCCATGGCCATCGCAGGCATCTATAGCGTGCTGCGCGACGCCCTGGGCGTGGTGCCCAGCATGCTGTGCACGCTCAGTATCCCCGGCGTGACCTTTGCCATCTACAACTCGCCCATGTTGCTGTCCATCGGCTTTTTGGTGGGCTTTGCCCCCGTCGCCTTCTGGTTTGCCGGCGCGCTGCTGGGCAACTTTGGCATTATCGTCGGCGGCACCGCTGCCGGCCTGTTCGATATTGTGACCGCGCAGGGTATCGTCAAGTCCTTAGGTATGGGCCTTATGATGGGCTTTGGCGTCGCCGTCGTCCTTAAAGACATCCTGCCGCAGGTCGCCGGTATCGTCCGCGGTCTTGCCGCCGACAGCTCCACCGACACCGACGAGCAGTCGCTCATCTCGGGCTCGCTTAAGCTCGACGCCGGCATCATCGGCCTGGGCACCGCCGCCATCGCCGTGATCATCGCCATCGCGCTCGACCTTGGCCCCGTCCCAGCCGTCATCGTCACGCTGTTCACCTTTGTCACCACCATCATGAGTGCGCAGAGCTGCGGCCAGACGGGTATCGACCCCATGGAGATCTTTGGCCTCATCGTCATGCTCATCGTAGCGGCCTTCGCGCAGCTTGCGCAGGTCAAGCTGTTCTTTATCGCCGGCATCGTGGCCGTGGCGTGCGGCCTTGCGGGCGACGTCATGAACGACTTTAAGGCCGGCGCCGTGCTGGGAACCAACCCGAGCGCACAGTGGATCGGCCAGGCCATCGGCGGCATCGTGGGCGCACTGGTCGCTGCCGCCGTCATGGTCGCGCTCGTCACCGCCTATGGTCCGGACGCCTTTGGTCCCGACAAGAGCTTTGTGGCCGCGCAGGCAAGCGTAGTCGCCACCATGGTCTCGGGCATCCCGAGTGTGCCGTGGTTCTCAGGCGGTTTTATCGCCGGCATCGTCATGTATTGGCTCGGCATTCCGGCCATGATGATCGGTCTGGGCGTGTACCTGCCGTTCTACATGTCGCTCACGGCCTTCTTGGGCTCCTGCGTCAAGCTCGCCTACGACAAGTGGGCCGCACACCGCGACGCCGCCGGTCTTTCGGGCAATGAGAAGGCTTCCAAGGATGCTGCCTTCCAGGAGCAGGGCCTGGTCGTCGCCAGCGGCCTGTTGGGAGGCGAGTCTGTCGTTGGCGTTATCCTGGCGTTTGTCTCCGTCGGCCTGAGTCTGCTGGGCTAAACCCAACAACAATGTACCCGTACAGAGCGCAGGGTCGGAGACCATCCGGCCCCGCGCTCTGTATCTGTCGAAACACTCGGCCGCAACCGCATTTGACGCCCCCCTTACCTGCCCGTCTAAGTTTCACGTCAAGATGACCGCCCCGCCCGCCACGGTGTAGAGTACATGCTGCGAGCGCGCCCGCGTTCCTGCGGCAATACGAGGTGGACATGGAACTCGACAAACAACAGATCAAGCGACTACGCAAACGCCATCACCGGCGCCACGGCATTCGACCTGCCCATAGTGAGGCCCTGGAGAGCACCGGCCGCTTCCTAAAGCGCGCATTCAACATTCGCGAGGGTCGCGCGCCCTATCACGTGATTCGCAAGCGCTTTGTAAACGGGGCGCGGCTGACCGGCTCGCACTTATGCATCCTCATCATCGCTATGCTCATCGCGAGCATCGGCCTCGATATCGACTCGGACATTGCCATCGTGGGCGCCATGCTCATCTGCCCACTCATGGGCTCGGTCCTTGCCATGGCATATGGCATCGCCACGCTCGACCGCGAGATTGCCGTCGAGGCCGTCGCCGGCCTCGCGCTACAGATGGCCTTTTGTCTGATCACGTCTACGCTGTATTTTAAGCTCTCGCCCCTTGGCACCACCACGGCCGCCATCATCGACAACTCGACGCCCACTGTGTGGGATCTTGCCGTCGCGCTCGCGGGCGGCTTTGCGGGCGGGCTGGGCAACTCGCGTGACCAGGAACCTGCCACGCTTATCGCCGGCGTGGCCGTGGCGACCGCGCTCATGCCTCCCCTGTGCGCGGCGGGCTATGGCATCGCCATTGCAAGCGGGTCACTGTTTCTCTCGGCGCTTTATGAGTTTGGCATCAACGTGGTCTTTATCGCACTGGCTGCCGAAGCCGTGCTGCTTCTTTTGCGCGTGCCGCTCAAGCGCGACCTGAACGGCGACGGTATTGTGACTGCTGAAGAAAACGCCGAGGTCAACGAGCTATCGCGCAAGGTGCGCCGCCGCATCATCGTGGGCACGGTGATCTTTGCCATCCCCTGCATTATTATGACGGCGGGATCTATTGGCTCGGCGCAGGCCGGCGTGCAAGACGGCTACGGCGTCACTGAAACCACGCGCGAACTTGCGGCGGTGCTGCCGGGCTTTAAGGATTACACCGTCGCCGTCGAGACCTCGGCCGCCGAAGGCGACAAGGAGGGCGTTGTCGAGCGCCAGACTGTCGCTCGCGTAACGACAAGCGAGACGCTCGGGGCGCACGACCGCCGTGTTGCCCGCAAGCTCATCGACCTCAACGTACCCGAACTCGATCGCGTGGAGTTTGACGTGAAGTGATGCGGAACGCGAGGTAGGCCCGGTACGAGCGCGCGCAGCCGCGGGGCACAGGCACAGCCAAGCGCAGCGCTACAGCTCGTACTTGTACACGCGGTAGATGTACTTCTCGGCTTGCATCTCGTACGTGGCAATGGGCAGTCCATAGCGATCGTACTCGGCAAAGGTCTTGGCTATGCCCGATGCCACGAGCATGCTATTCGAATCGCCGACGCGCTGCGCACTACTTACGTAACCCGAGAACGGCACTGCGATCTGGTCCACAAGCTCGTAGGTGCGCGCGGTCTCGTCCACCGTAAAAATGCGCCCAAACGAGTGCGTTCCCTTGCTGTAGTCGGTCACTACCGCAGCGCCCAGCTGGCCCCAGTCGAACTTGGGATAGCTCTCGGCAGCACCAAAGTTGTTGTCGTATAGCAGCACCTGGTAGCGACCAGTCGCGGTCGTCTCGTCGTTTGGCAGATAGGTCACACTATGCTGGCCTGCGTTGAGCGAAAAATCGCCTTGAGCCTGCAGCAACTTGTCCTCAAAGCCCGAGCCGGCCCAAAACTCTGGCGAGCCCATAAGCCAATCGACCGTAGGCGTACCGTAGATATCCGTGAGCTTGATGACCGTTGAGGTCTCGCGCGAGCTGAGCAAAACGGTGCCGCCGCCGAGCCACTGGATCGTGTTGATGTGAATCCAATCCAGGTCGCCGTCCGAGGCAACCTTGGCACTTGCCTTGAGGTCGGGGAATATATCGCCCAGGTCCACGACGAGAGAGACGTCACCTGTTGTTATGTCGACCTTAATGATGAGGTCCTCTACATTAACGCGATCGTCCTTATCTTTTTTGGCAGCCGCGCGATCGACGTCCAAATCGGCTTCGGAGCCGGCGTGACTCGCCAGCACCAGCAGGTTGCCATCGTCATCGAAAGCGTAGTCGTGGTGTAGCTCGTAGTCGCCCGTGCTCCAGACGTTTACCACCTGGCCGATGGCGTTGATATGGGCCATCTTGGTAGTCGAGACGCTCATGATCATGCTGCCGTCGCCCGGGAACAGCAAGCGGTGGCTGCGGTAGCCGACAATCGGCACCTCGCCGCGAATCTGGCCGTCGTTGTCGTAGAGGTACATAAAGTCGAGCTTGGACGAGTCGTTGCCCAGAATAGTAAAGAGACCATCGGCAAGCGGCGTATTGGACTCCCCCGACGTGACGGTGAGCTGCTCTTCTTCCTCGCCTTTGAGAGCCGGCGTCTTGACCGTGAACGTCGAGGTGCGGCTGATACCGTCTTGTGCCGTGCAAGTGATGGTTACCGTGTTTTTGTGGTTGGGAATGAGGCCGATGACCTTGAACTCGTGTTCCGTGGCCGGCGCGTCACCGCCGTGGGGCGTATGGGAAAACGCGGCGACCTTGGGCGTGTCGCCAGTCTTTTTGCGGCCGGCGACCTTGTAGGAGACGGTTACGGAATCCGTTGTCGCAAAGCGAACGTAGCAGCTCAGGGTATCGGTGCCAAAGGGATCCTGCGCGATAAACGGAGTGGTCTCGTTGTAGCCGCCGTCAGCGTACTCGGCATCGAGCCGCTCCTTGATGGCCGCCTGCTTCTCGACGTCGTAGGTCGCGACAATCTGCTTGTGAAGTTTCTTTTGCTCGTCAGTGAGCTCGTTGCTCGCAGTAGATGCGGCGCCCGTGCCGGCCCCGCCGACCGAGCAGCCCATGAGCCCTGTCCCGGCAAGCGCCAGCGTGCCCGCCGCACCCGCAAGAGCCGCTCGACGCGAAAACAGTCTGCTGTCCTTGTCACTCAATTCCATATCGTTACCGTCTTTGAATACCATTGTTGTTCCCTCATATACCACGGCGTTTGACCAGCCCTGTCTAATTATGACTCGCAGTTTAACAAACGCCCCTTAATGCAAGTTTAAGCTTGTAGCGATACGGAAACGCGGGGCGCGAAGGGAATCCGCAACCCTTCCGCTCCCAAGTGATCAATCGGGGCGGCCGCGATGGTGCTCGATCCAGTCCGCGGCAAAGTCGACAAGTTCGCGTTGGCGCATAAAGCGGATTGTCCCGTTGCCGAGCGGCGCTGCGGCGCACTGACACTGCAAATGATACGTTTCTCAATGTGGCCGAGGAATCTTTTTAGTACTTGAAGAAGCCCTCGCCCGAGCTTTCGCCCAGCTTGCCTTCGTCGAGCATCTGCTTGAGGACGGATGCCATGGCCTTAAAGTTGTAGGGCATCATCATCTTTTTGAGCAGCGGGCTCACCAAGCCCGGCACCTTCTGATACTGCATGACGATGTTATAGGCCGTCTGGATGCCCACGGTGTCGAACACGCGGAACGGGCCCTTGGGCGCGCCAGTGCCGCGCGTCCATGCGAGGTCGACGCTCTTGGGGTCGCTGACGCCCGAGACGTACAGATCAAGGCCCGAAAGCAGCCACGGCACCAGCATGGAATTGAGCAGATAGCCGTTCTTTTCCTTGTTGACGGGCAGGGCAAGCATACGGATGTCGCTAGCAAAGTCGACGAGCTCATCGAAATAGCGCTTGTCGGTCTGGTCCTGAGCCATGACCTCGGTCATGTTGTTCTTCCAGATGGAGTTGGCAAAGTGCAGCGACAGGTACTTCTCGGGGCGGCCGGTGTACTTGGCAAAGGTGCTCGGCAGCAGCGTGGAGGAGTTCGTCACGACAACGGTCTTTTGCGGGAGAACCGGGGCGAGCTTCTTGTAGAAGTCAATCTTTGCCTGGGTGTCCTCGGCCATCGACTCGATAACCAGATCGGCGTCGGCCACTGCCTTGGCAAGATCGAGCTCTAGCTTGAGTGTGGAGTAGGCACGCTCGACGGCGGCGAGCGCCGCCTCCTTGTCGAAGGGTTGGTCGCTATCGGCGATACCGGCACACCACTCGCCCGTGCCGTCCGCCATGCCCTCGATAGCCGCGATGTACTCCTCGCGCACATGATCGATCTTGGGCTGAGTGCGGCCGATGCTGCCCTCGCTGCGCAGCCAGATCGTCACATCGAAGCCGCAGTAGGCAGCCTGAAAGGCAATCTGGCTTCCCAACACGCCGCCACCGGCAACACAAACGGTCTTGTAGCTCATAGGAACAGTCCTCTCTTACGTAATTCCATGGATGTGTATTTATTCAACCGTAAGGATGACGCGCGCTGGGGGTGGGTTCCATAAACGGACGGTAATTTGCGGCGAACGGCTACATATGTTCATTATCTCAGGGTTCCAAGAGCGATTTTTGGTGCCACTGAGACGTCGCCTTCGGAAGAGGTGATAGTTGGGGCGTTTACGCAGCATACGTCCAGCAAAAACGGGTGGTAGCCGATACGGCTACCACCCGTTTGTCTCATATCTAGCACATAGCAGGCCAACTACTTCTTAATGCCGCGTCCCAGACGCTTGGCGACCGATGCAACGGCCTCCTCGCTGACCGAGCCACAGCTCACGCAGCCATCATGGGCACGCATCTGGCCGGTGACCTCGTCCATCGCGAGCGGCGCCACCTTCTCGAGCTTAAAGCCCTTACCGGCGCGCATGTTTTCCTTGGCCACGCTGATCATGAGCTTAATGCGGTTGAGCTGGTTGACCTCGGACGCGCCGGGGTCGTAGTCCACTGCGACAATGTTGCTCTCGGGGTGCTGACGGCGCAGCTCCTTGATTACGGCCTTGCCCACCACGTGGTTAGGCAGGCACGCAAAGGGCTGCGTGCAGATGATGTTGGGCGCGCCATGGTCAATCAGGTCGAGCATCTCGGCCGTGAGCAGCCAGCCTTCGCCCATGTTGTTGCACACCGAAAGCACCGTACGGGCCTTGTCCGCCATGGTGCCGATGCGCTCGGGCGCCTCAAAGCGGCGGGACTTTTGGAGCAGCTCTTCCACCGGCGTACGCATCCAGTCCACGAGCTTGATGAGCGCCTGCATACCAGCGCGCGTGGTTGCAGAGCTTCCGAGCTCATCCTTCTGCAGCTCGGCGTTGCTCATGGAGTACAGGAAGAAGTCGAGCAGGCCCGGCACCACGGCCTCGCAGCCCTCGCGCTCGATAACGTCGACCACGTGGTTGTTGGCTGTGGGGT
Source organism: Collinsella sp. HCP28S3_B9 (assembly GCF_052066095.1). Classification (NCBI taxonomy): domain Bacteria; kingdom Bacillati; phylum Actinomycetota; class Coriobacteriia; order Coriobacteriales; family Coriobacteriaceae; genus Collinsella; species Collinsella sp. HCP28S3_B9. Next base: position 48,164 of record NZ_JBQHST010000004.1, on the reverse strand, counting down.
GGAACTTGACCAAGATCTCGCCGACCACGCCCACGCGCGGCTTGGTGCCCTCACCCACGAGCGGCATGGTGTCAAACGCGCGGATGGCCTCGCGGCACAGCTTGGTGTAGTTGTGGCGGTTGAACTTGGGCGCCAGCTTGCGGGCGCGCGCCATGTACTCCTCGTAGAGTGCGTTGGCGGCACCGGGCGTAGCCTCGTATGGACGACAGCGATAAAGCATCTGCATCATCACGTCGCCAAAGAGCACCGCGTAGACTGCCTGCTTAAGCAGCGCCGGCGTAATCTTAAAGCCGGGGTTGTCCTCACCGAGCGCCACCGCCGAAAGCGAGATTACCGGAATCTCGGGGTGGCCGCTCTCGCGCAGGGCCTTGCGGATGAGTGCGATGTAGTTGGTGGCACGGCAGCCGCCGCCGGTCTGGCTGATAACCACGGCCGTCTTGGACAGGTCGTACCGGCCGCTCTCGATGGCCTCCATAATCTGGCCGGTCACCAAAATGGACGGATAGCAAATGTCATTGTTCACATAGCGCAGGCCGGCCTCGACGGCGTCGTGATCGGTCGAGGGCAGCAGCTCCAAGTTGTAGCCGGCACCGCGGAACACCTCTTTGACCAGGTCAAAGTGGATCGGCGCCATCTGCGGGCACAGGATGGTGTAGCCCTCCTCGCGCATCTGCTCGGTAAAGGGCACCTTGGGCCACGCTGTCGATGCGCTCTCGCGCTGAGCCTCGAACGTGTACTTGCGGCTCGCGAATGCGGGGGCATCCGTGGAGGGAGCCACCGGTGCGGCATCGCCCTGCTCGTAGGTCTCGCCCGCGGCCGCGGCCTCGGCCAAACGCTCGGCCTCCTGGTCCTTAAGCGCGGCCATGAGCGAGCGGATGCGGATGCGCGCGGCGCCCAGGTTGGACACCTCGTCAATCTTGAGCACGGTGTAGATCTTGCCGCTGGCCTCCAGAATCTCCTGCACCTGATCGGTAGTCAGGGCGTCCAGGCCGCAGCCGAAAGAGTTGAGCTGGATCAGGTCCAGGTCGTTGCGCATCGTCACAAAACGGGCGACGGCGTACAGGCGGCTGTGGTACATCCACTGGTCGACGACGCGGATGGGGCGCTCGGGCTTCACCAGGTGCGCAAGCGAATCCTCGGTAAAGACCGCAAAGCCAAAGCTCGAGATAAGCTCGGGCAGGGCGTGGTTGATCTCGGGGTCGTTGTGGTAGGGGCGACCGGCGAGCACGATGCCGTGACCGCCATGGTCCTCGACCCACTTAAGGGCCTCCTCGCCCATGGTCTGGATATCCTCGTGGAAACGCGCATCGGCCTCAAATGCAGCGTTGACGGCGGCATCGACCTCGGAGCGCGTGATCTTGGGACCGCGCACGCGACCGCGACCGGCCTCAGCATCGGCCACGCGGTCGACGGCAAGCACCTGGTACAAGCGACGCTTGAGCTCGGTCTTGTCGTGATAGGGCACAAACGGGTACAGGAACTCGATGTTCTGCTCACGGATCTCGTCGATGTTGAGCGCCAGCGCCGTGGGGTAGCTCATGACGATGGGGCAGTTATAGCAATTGCCAGCCGTCGGATCCTCCTTGCGCTCCCAGCGAACGCACGGCATCCAGATAAAGTCGACATCCCGGTCGATAAGGTTCATCACGTGGCCGTGGCTCATCTTGGCCGGATAGCACACGCTCTCGGACGGCATGGACTCGATGCCCGCCTGGTAGGTCTTCTTGCTCGACTGGTCGGACAGCTGCACGCTAAAGCCCAAGCGCGTAAAGAACGCGTGCCAGAAGGGGTAGTTCTCGTACATGTTGAGTGCGCGCGGGATACCCACGGTGCCGCGCGGGGCCTCGTCGGGGCTCAGCACCTCGCGATTAAAGAGCAACTCGTTTTTCTTTTTGAAGAGGTTAGGGGCCTCGGTCTTTTGCTTTTTGTGTCCGGCGCCCTTCTCGCAGCGGTTGCCGGTAATGAAGCGCCTGCCGCCGCCAAAGTCGTTGACGGTGAGCTGGCAGTTGTTGGAGCAGCGACCGCAGCGGACGTGCTTTTGCGTCACAGTGAGGTGCGCGATGTCCTCGGCCGAAAGGATGGTCGAGGTGCCGTCGGCGCCAGCGCGATCGCGGGCGAGCAAGGCCGCACCATAGGCGCCCATGCAGCCGGCGATGTCGGGACGCACGGCGTGAACGCCGGTGAGCTGCTCAAACGCGCGCAGCGTGGCATCGGACATAAAGGTACCGCCCTGGACGATCACCTGGCTTCCGATCTCCTTGGGATCGCGCAGCTTAATGACCTTGAACAGGGCATTCTTAATGACGGAATAGGACAGGCCGGCCGCGATGTCGCCCACCGTGGCACCTTCCTTTTGCGCCTGCTTAACACGCGAATTCATAAAGACCGTGCAGCGACTGCCCAGGTCCACCGGAGCCTTGGCATGGATGGCGGCGTCGGCGAACGCGCGCACGTCCATGTTCATAGAGACGGCGAAGCTCTCGATAAAGCTACCGCAACCCGACGAGCAGGCCTCGTTGAGCATGATGTGCTCGATAACGCCGTCCTTTACGCGCAGGCACTTCATGTCCTGGCCGCCGATGTCCAGGATAAACTCGACGCCGGGCAGGAACGCCTTGGCGCCGCGTAGGTGCGCGACGGTCTCGATCTCGCCGGAATCGGCCTTGAGGGCCTCGATGAGCAGCGCCTCGCCGTAACCCGTGGTGGTCACGTGGCCGATGGTGCAGCCGGCGGGGATGTGGTTGTAGAAATCGGCCATGATGACCTTGGCCGTACCCAGGATGTCACCGTTGTTGTTGCCGTACCAGGTATGCAGCAACTGGCCGTCCTCACCCACAAGCGCGGCCTTCATGGTGGTGGAACCGGCGTCGATACCGATGAACACGCGACCGGTGTAGCCTTCGAGCTTGCCCTTGGGGACGACTTCGGTGTCGTGGCGGGTCTTGAACTCGGCAAAGTCCTCGTCGGTGGCAAAGAGCGGATCCAGACGCTCGACCTCGGCGCCCTGTGTGTCACCCAGGGCATCGATGGCCTCGATGAGCTGCGGGAACGTGCTGAGCTTATTGGACTCGTGCGCCATGGCGGCACCGCTCGCCACAAACAGGTGAGCATTTTGGGGCACGATGCGGTGCTCCTCGTCCAGGTTGAGCGTGAGGTAGAAGCGATGGCGCAGCTCGGAGAGATACTGCAGCGGGCCGCCCAGGAAGGCGACGTTACCGCGGATGGGACGGCCGCACGCCAGGCCCGAGATAGTCTGGGTCACGACGGCCTGGAAGATGGAGGCGGCCACGTCCTCGGGGCGGGCGCCCTCGTTGAGCAGCGGCTGCACGTCGGTCTTGGCAAAAACGCCGCAGCGGCTGGCGATGGGATAGATGGTGGTGGCGTTGGCCGCGAGTTCGTTAAGGCCGCTGGCGTCGGTGTGCAGCAGGGTTGCCATCTGATCGATGAACGCACCCGTGCCACCGGCACAGGTGCCGTTCATGCGCTGCTCGATGCCGTTATCGAAGTAGATGATCTTGGCGTCCTCGCCGCCCAGCTCGATGGCGACATCGGTGGCCGGGATGAGGGTCTCGACGGCGCGCTTGCTGGCGATGACCTCTTGGACAAACTCCAGGTCGAGCCATTGGGACAGCAGCAGACCGCCCGAGCCGGTAATGGCGCAGGTCATCTGGGCCGTCGGCAGCACGGCCGCAGCGCCCTCGAACAGGTCGCGGGCGCAAGCGCGGACGTCGGTGTGGTGGCGCTGGTACTTGGCGTAGACGATCTGGTTGTCGTCGTTGAGCACGGCGAGCTTAACGGTGGTGGAGCCAACGTCGATGCCCAGGTGCAGGTTGCCGTGGGCGTTGTCGGGGTTGAAGATTGCGCCTTCGGGGGCGTGGGCGGCGGCTGCGGGCTCGCTAGCGACGGACGTCTCCCCTGCCGCGTTCTTGGCATCGGCAACTGCCTCGGCAACTTTCTCGGCAGCCGCGGTCGCGGCCTTCTGCGCGGCGTCCACCACGGTGGGCGCAGCCTCGCGTGCGGCGGCGACCATGCGGTCCTTGATGCCCTCGACGAGTTTGCTCATTGTCTCTCCTCCTAGTTGTTGGACTCGACGGTTGCGGGGGTGTCGGCCGCGTCCTCGAGCTGCAAGTTCAATAGCTTCATGCCGTATTCCGGCACGTTGATATCGATGGGTTGGCCATACAGGTCACCAGGGCGCACAAAAGCGAGCACCGTCATCATACGCGCCATGGCCTCGGGCGATTCGGTGAGCCCGCGCTCAAACCAGCGCTGAATCATGCCGACCTCGGCACTCACGACGTAGGTGACGTAGTAGTCAAAGAACGTGCCCAGCGCCAGGCCCAAAATGCCCGTCTGCGCACGCGGCACCACAGCCTCACGCGCGGTGTCGATAATCCTTTTAATGAAGGCCTGGTCGCCGCCCGGACCCAGCAGCGCACCGATCAAGTCGCGGTTGGCCGCAAGATAACGCAGTAGCTCAACCGAACCGGGCGCCGGCTCGAGCTCATCGATGTTGTGATAGAGATCGGGCAGCCGAGCTGCGGTGATGAGCTCAATGCGCTCACGGATCTCGGCCAGCAAGCCGTCCTCGATTTGATTGATAAAGTCGGGGATATCGCGGTAATGCGAATAGAACGTACGGCGCGTAAGGCCGGCGCGCTCGGTGAGCGACGCGACGTTAATGCGCGAAAGATCGCCGCTTTCGGCAAGCTCGCTGGCAAGTGCCTGGCGAAGGGCACGCTGCGAGCGAAGGGACCGGCGATCGCATTTCTCGAGCTGGGACAAGCGTCCTCCTTGTTACTCAGCCTGTGCGCTATTGCACAGTGCGAGTATTATTGCACACCGTGTGCATCAACACGTAAAGGCAATATTTGGATGCGACGAAGAGGCAGTCCCTTTGTCACATCGAGCCGCTGCTTGGTCCCGTTAATGGGACCAACAATCGCCACGCCCGTTTCATCATGCCGGTAATGATCGATAAGGAGGCCGACATGAACAATCAGGCATGCGATGGCATCACCGATGCCGGCAAGGACCTCGTCCTCAGCTGCATCAAGAGCCAAGAGCTGCGCGACCACATGCGTAAAAACCTATACTGGCCAGCGCCAATCATCGCCGGCTCTCTTAAGACGCTTGATGAAAAACGCACCATGCTCGAGCAACTCCGCAAGGAGGTTTCGCCGGAGCTGGTCGAAGATATCGATTCGCATCTCGCCCAGCTCAACAGCGCACTCGATATGCTCCACAACATCGAGCGCGACCGCGGAATCCTCCTGCTATACGTCATGGTCTACAACGAGGAGGAGCGCGACGCCGACGCCCTCGACGGTCCTTTCCCCACCGCATCGTGGGAGGCCGCGCAGGCACTCATGAAGCGCTACATCGAAGAGTATCCTGAAGACGACTGGTCCGAATCGTACTGGAAGATCGACCTATACACCCCAGAAGACCTTCACGAACATCAAACGGCGCAGTCCTCCCTGGCGTTTGCGGCAACCAAGGATGGCGAGCTTATATTTCTCCGCGATCAGCGCAATAACCGCACTCGCAAATCGTATGTCGAAAGCGCCTGGCGAAACGATAGCAGACGGTTCTGCAACAGCAACGAACCCATCTATACGCCGTGGGTCCCAGGCGACATCCTCAAAATCGACGGTCGCCCCTTTGATCACGGGCCTCGCTTTGCCATTGTGCTCGAAAACGACTACGAGCACACGCTCCGGGGACAGATCTGGTGCGCAGGGCCTAGTAAAGATCACGGCGTTAAGGAGGGTTCACTTTCATCCGGCACCTACAGCGACAGTCTCCTGGACCCCTTCATCCCCTCCGCCCTCTACACCGCCGAGTGCTACACCGGTGAGCTGCCGGACGACTGCGCTTTTATGCTCGAGCTTTCGCAGATGCTGCACGACAGCCCCGACTACGGCAAGCAATGGTCCGAAGGCTCGGTCGGACATGACTGCCTTCAGCCGTATCGCAAGCCCGCCAACCAAAGCGAGCTGGATATTCGTCCGGACATCTTCGAGTTTTTAGACTCGCACAGTATTAAGGAGCATCTTCAACGAATCAACTACGAGCTCACCACGCCCGTAGCGGCTTTCATTGTCAATTGCTCGCATAAAGCAACGCTGCAGCAAAAGCTCGAAGGCTGGCAAAAGATCATCGACAATATGCCCAATTGCACCATGAACCGCAGAAACGACACGGTCGTCATCCCGGACTTCCATGCCTTTCTGCGCAATGTCATCAAGCAGGAGAAACGAAAGCTCGCGCACCTTAAAAGGACGGACGGTCAAAGCCTGTACTTCTTTGAGGACTACTCGTGGGACCGGCGCGGGCAGGGCGGCTATCTTTACGGCCCGTACAGCAGTTATCAAAAGTGCTTCGATGCCATCTGGAAAGAGCTCGACGGTGACGATCCCAAAGCCATCAGGATCACTCGTCGTCCCATCGACCCAGACGAAGACCACTATGCCGACGACATGGTCTTACTCAATGCGAACGGCGAAGTAATGTCTTGCGATTACCGCAACAAAAGCGAGTGGGACGAGGCGGGCACCGCCAGCGATTTCGAGGACATGTGGTTTGATATCCCAACGCCCCTCCATGCCGGAGACATCGTCTGCAACCTCCAACGCCCCGACAAGCCGATGGTGCTGTTTGACCTGCAAACTTGGGGATCCGAACGAATCGACAAAGAGCTGGCCTCCTCCGTCTACAAAGAGCGCCTCGTTCAAAAGGCCGACAAGCTATTGCGCTGGCACCGATATGACGGCGACACCAGCGACATGTACGCCTACGGCTGCCAAGTCTCATCCGCCTTGCATTTCCCCTTCTACATTGGGGAGCCTGAGGGCTTTCTTTTGGACATCGACTATTACCGCAAGCCGCTCAAGTCAGAGGAGCGAATCCTTTACGGCGTCAGGGCATATGTCAAAGGCGACCTGGCGGTTGATTCGCTCGCCGCAATGGCCAGCGCATGCGAGCTACAGGCGCTGGCGGAGAAAAAGGCGCGTGGCTTCGAGGACGCAGACAGCTGGCTCAAGGACCGCTACCCAGAACTGTTCGATGCGACGGCCGATCCCTTCTTAGAGGAAGACGGCGGTTGCGCCAGTTACGCTTAGTTTTTGAAACGCCACTACCGATTGTCCTTTCAGTACGCGCACACTCATGTACCAGTGCGTTTCCAAAAGTATGTTTGACGCGAGATTCATATGGGACCCGTTAATGGGACCACAAAGCACAACCTCTGATGGATGCTAACGGCAACGACCGAATTGGAGGTTGCAATGGACAGCCAAGCAGATACCGTGATCACCGATGCCGGCAGGGAGCTCGTTTGCAGTTGCATCAAGGACGATGAGCTGCGTGCTCATATGTTCAAACACATGGGAATGGCAGATGGCTCCCTCTGTAAAACCATCGGCGGCTCCCTCAAGACGCTCAACGAAAAACGGACCATGCTCGAGCATCTTCGCAAAGAGGTCTCATCGGATTACGCCGAAACGATCGACTCCGGCCTCGAACAACTCGACACTGCACTCGATATGCTTTACAACGTTGACCGTGACCGCGGTATCTTGCTGGTCTCCGGCGTGTTTTACAGTGAAGACGAGCGCGGGCACGACACCTTTGATGGCCCCTTCCCCGTTGCCTCTTGGGATGCCGCTCAAACCCTTATGAAGCAATACGTCGATGACGACCCCGATGAAGATTGGTCCGAATCATTCTGGCAGATTAAGCTCTATACCGCCGAAGACTTACACGACCGCCCACGTGCTCAAGCCTCGCTGATATTCGCCGCAACCATGGCTGGCGATTTGGTCTTTTTGAGCGACCGCCGGAATCAGCGGACTCCGCATCAAAGCATCAATCACTTGCCGTGGAACAATAGCAAGCACTTCTGCGCCAATGGTGAGGTCTTTTACACTCCCTGGGTCCCCGGCGACATCATCAAGATCGACGGTCGGCCCTTCGACCACGGTCCCCGTTTTGCCATCGTGCTCGAAGACGACTACGATAGTTCGTTCAAAGGCCAGGTTTGGTGCGCCTATCCGGGCAAAATCTACGGCGTTGAGGAAGGCAATCTCCGCTTGAGGGATTTCACGGACGGCTTCCTCGACGACTTCACACCCTCTGCGCTCTACACCGCCGAACGCTATATCGGCGACTTGCCCGATGATTGCTCCTTTATGCTCGAACTCTCGAAAAAACTGCACGATGACCCCGGCTGTGGCAAACATTGGTCGGATGGATCGGTCGTACACGACTGCTTGCAGCCATATCGCACATCGGCCGGCGCCGGCGTCAACGCCATACGTTCGGACATTCTCGAGTTTCTCGACTCGCCCGATATCAGAGAGCATTTGGAAGGCATCGGCTACGAGCCCACCACGCCCGAGGCAGCGTTCATCGTCGACCATTCGAACGAGAAGACGCTGCAACAGAAGATTGAGGCCTGGCAAAAGATTCTCGAAAACATGCCCAATTGTGCGATGAGCAGGCGACACGGCACGTTCAATATCCCCAACTTCCATGTCTTTCTTCGCGACGTCATCAGATGGGAGCGCAAGAAAATCGCCCGGTTCAAACAGCCTGGCAAGCACATGTATTTCTTTGAGGACAAGACGGGAAGTCCCCATGAGAGCGGGTGCAATTATGGCCCCTACACCAGCTACGAAAAATGTTTCGAGGCAATCTGGAATGAGCTTGAGGAGGAAAATCCTACCTCGATAGAAATAACGCGCCGCCCGATCGATCCGGACGAAGACTACTATGCCGCCGACAGGCTCATGCTCAACGCAAAAGGCGAAATTATGGACTGCCAGCTGAGCTGCATCGACATGGAACGCGAGGGCGAAGACCCCACTTTCGCTTTTGAGTTGATGTGGTTTGACATCCCGACGCCATTCCACGCCGGCGACATCATTTGTCGTCACGGCGACCCTGGCGACCCCATGCTGCTTCTCAATATGCAAACATGGACCACGAAGCGGGTCATGGATGAGCTTCCGCCTTCCACCTACAGGGAATGCGCCGCAAAAAAGGCCGACGACCTGCTCAGGCACCATCGGCAAAATGGCGATACGAGCGACATGTACGCCTACGGCTGTCAGATTGAATATCCCCTGGAGTACCCCGTCTATATCGGAGAGCCGAGTTGTTTTCTTCTCGATATGGAATACTGCCGCATCCCGCTCAAGCCGGAAGCGAGAATTCTGTACGGCGTGCGGGCATATCTCGACGGCGATCTGGGTCTTGACTCACTAATTGCGCTATCAAGTCTTTGCGAGCTACAGGCGCTGGTCAAGAAAAAAGCCGAGCGGTTTGAAGGGGAAGACGGCGGGCTCAAGACCCGCTATCCGGAGCTGTTCGATGACACGATAGCCCCGCCAGCACGATTCAAAACAAAGAGGAGCTAACCATGGACATCTTGGATTTTGTTGACTCCCGGGACATTCGGGAGCACCTGCGCTGTATCGACTTCCAGCCCAGCACCATCGAGGCCGCCTATCTGGTTTGGTTTTCGAAGACCGCCACGCTCGATCAGAAATGCGAAGCTTGGCAGGAGATCGCCCGAACCATGCCCAATTGTTCGCTGGAGGCAACCCATGCCGGTCTTGGAAGGCCGGCTATCCCCGATTTCCATGCTTTTTTGCGCTGGACAATCGATTACAACAAGCGGTGCGTCGATGCGTTTGCGAGTGGGACGGGCTACGTTTATCAGTATGAAGAGGAGATTGTGCCCGACGGGCAACTTTGTGGGGCCTTCGGCGCGCCATTCAGCTGTTATGAGAAATGTGCCGAGGCGTTGCGCGGTGATGATGAACTGGCGAGCCGTCCAGAGGCACGCGTACGCATCACCCGGTGCCCGCTCGATGCCGACGAAGAACATCACCGGGAAGACTGGCTCATGGTGAACGGTAAAGGCGAGGCCCTTTCCGTCTATTGTCCTTCCGCCGGCCCCGTTGAGAACGATTGGGAGATCGCATTCGAGTTCATCTGGGTCGATATCCCCACGCCGTTCCACACCGGCGATATCGTCTGGACGCCGCAAGGCAGTGCCCGTGAGCCGTTCATGCTGTTCGATCTGCCCACGTGGGACCGGACAAAGCTCCAGGCAGAGCTTCGTCAGGCAGACCGTTCTGACGAATGGCTTGATCATGCGCAGCAGCGCCTCGAGCACTATCGCCATGCAGGAGATATCAGCAACATGCGTGCCACTGGCTGCTCGATTACCTACAACGAGACGTTTCCCCTCTACATCGGAGAGCCAGACCCGCTTTACCTGAATCTTGAGTACTATCGCAAACCACTCGAAGACTAGCAGCGAATTTTAATCGCCGCCCAGGCCTACCTGCGCGGCGACCTGTATGTCGACTCACTCATCGCGTTTATCGACACCATAAGGATGGAGTCCAAGGCAAAGCGCAACCTGGAAGAGCTACGTCTTGATCAGGCGCCGCTCAAGGAGAAGTACCCGCAGCTATTTGAATAAAGGTCGTCATGCCCGAATCCACAAGAAGTCGCACCAACAACTCGGAGACTATCGTGCACGAAGAAATAATCAACCTCATCGAATCTCCGGAGCTGCGAGAGCATTTGCTGCATAATCCGCAGCTCCTGAATGGTGATCATTACACGCAAATCATCGGTGGCGCGTCGATAGAAATCAACCGCAAACGGGAGATGCTCAGCAGGCTGGCTGCTGCCGAGCGCGGCTCGTCAGACGAAACCTTTGATTGGTACGGACCAGAAATTTGTATCGACTACATCGATGACTGCCTGAACGCGCTAAAGGCCGTCGACGAAAACAGAAAAGTGCTGCTTATTAGCGAAATTAGCTTTGTCGACAACGAAGTGGGATCCGCCATCACGCATGGCCCCTTCCCCGTAGCATCCTGGCAGGCAGCCCTTGCGGCAATGAAGGCATACGCAGACAAGTGGAGCGAAATGACAGACCTGTCGTCCTCATACTGGATGATCGAGCTGTTCAACCTTGCCAACGACCCAAGCTGTTCATATCCATACGACGGCTTTCTACAACCAGACTACACTTACTACGCAAACGCCTCCGGCGAAATCCAGTACATCTGCAGGGAAGAAGAGGGCGAATGTGGCGAGGTGCTCGACTGCATTGTGGGTGGAATCTTTGGCCCGTGGTTCAAGGGGGCATATGTCGACCTGCCCACTCCGTACAGAAAGGGCGATATTCTTGAGATCGACTGCCGACCATGGGCGCCAGGACCTTGTTATTGCCTGGTAGCAAACTCGAAATTGGACTGTCTGTATTCCGATGGCGATGGGCAGATCAGATGCGGCTCTATCCCCTACGGCAGTTGCTTTGCCGGATGGGCGTATACGAACTTGATGCTGTCGCCCGTGTTCAGGGCGAGAAAAGCAACGCAACCTTTACCAGAGGAATACGCGTTCTTGCAAGCGATTGAACCGAATCAGATAGATAACCTGCTAGAAGAGTGCGCCAGCAGCAAAGAGGAAGAGCCGATTTGGCTGGATATATATCGGCATCGCGCACGCTGACGGACACCAGAGATGGACTATAGCGACCCTCAATAACTGGTTTTGTTCGCGCTCTTCAAGCGGTGCTCCAACCCTCATTGTTACGAGAAGAGCCGCACCCAGTCCAGGCACGGCTCTAGTAAGAATATCCAAACAGCTTGATTAATAATGGCCATACCTTAAACCTGCCCAAGCCAGTACTTAATATCGCGCTTAAGCGGCGTCTTTCCCATTAATCAATCGAACGTTGAACTTATTTGACGATTTTCTTCATTTTCTTCTTGGCATCGTCAAGACGGCGACCCTTGAAGTAATACCAAATAAGCCTATCAACCTCCTGAAAGCCAATGCTATCTTCAACCGTTTTGATCGTCAGAGAGGAATCTGACGGAGACTCATACGAAAACTCATTCGAATGCTCGCCTCGCCAGAGGTTAATGCCATCGCATACACTTCTATACAGCTCACGGTAATTCCGGTAACCCGAAGGCGAATCGTCATTGACATAATCCGAAATCAACTTTTTCAGCTTTGAATAGCTCATTTTTTCGATATCAGTCCGATCGGAATAGGCCCAAATATAATAAGGAAGAACCTCCCCGACAACGGAATCGTAGATACAATATCTATCCCCAAGCCTGCCTTTTATACATGTGTGATGACAGAATTTCGATGCAAATGAAACATTGTTTTTCTTAAAGTCGGTAAGGCCCTCATCACGCAAATAATTCTGAGCATATCGAGCGATAAGATGAACCGCCTCGGCGTCTCCGCCCTCGCCTCCACCATTCGGGTCGCTCTTCAGGGCTTCGATTAGTTTCATTTTGTTTTCAATAATTCCGCGGGCAGTCAGCGCTGCGCCACCGGTCAACAACCATTTAGACTTCCGACTATTAGAACTATTTCCCTTTTCAGAACTCTCGTTGTATTTTTCCTCAAGTTGAGGAATATCAATTTCTGGGATAACGTTCTTGATTTCGCCAGCTTTGACTGCATCGCTATATCTCTTTCCCAGCACCGCTAAGTGTGTTGAGTTCACTTTATTGGTGTAGTAAACAGCCTGTTTAATAGCATCCTCATCGCCGCCAAGAACGTCGCGATACATTTTGCCAACAAATTTTTCGTCTGCTATGTCATAAGACGAGTTATGCTCGATCATGGCCTGAACAAATCTAATATTCTTATCGCTAAACACTGGGAAGCCGTTCTGGTCCAAGTCAAATAAATATGGATTGGCAGTTCGCTTCACTCCATCGTCCTCTTTCGTCACCGGATTAAAAACTATCTCTTGACGACTCATGCGAACTCCTTCCCAGAGCTGTTCAGTCATGGTGCTGATAGGTCACAACACTTTAATTATTATGGTAATTCCTGGCCCACTTAGAAGCATCTTTTTGGCTGTTGAACGGTCACTTTCTGCTGGCAAACGCGCTGCTAGCCGAGCAGTTGTTATTGGTTATGACCTCAACCGAAGACTCGTGCGCAGGAAGGCTCCACGCCATCGGAGCTCATGTGGACCAAGACGTCCGTATTGCAGTGTGTCTCGGCGAATTCCGCGCCATCTTCTCGGTCCTCCACCGCGAAACAGCCTGCCAGAATGGCGGATGTCGGGCTGAGCATGTTGCGCAGGTCGCGCAGGATTGCATTTATCGGGCGGTTGTCGTCGAGCATTTCGAGTCCGTCGATTACGACTACGACGTCCTCTAGCACCGCCCTATTCCACGCCTGGTCGCCGAGCAGCCAACTCGTTAAAAGGTCTATGGTCATGTTATCTTCGACAAAGATGCCCAGGCTGCGCTGCTTGATCCGCATCGTTGCGCGGACCGTCTCAACCTGTTGTTCCTCAAGATCTTTCGGCACCTTGGCCCCCATCTCGGCTCGAATCAGCCGGGCGACCGCATCCTCTTCACGCTCCCGCATCGGCACGTAAAGCACAGTGCACTGCTCGCTCAGGCATAAAACCGCATGCGCCAGTACGTTCGAAACGTCTTCATGCGCGCCGCCAATCACGCTAAGCTTGCCGAGTCCAATACCGCCGCCCAGGATGTCGTCAACAGGCGTACCAGTCTTCAATACCTGCAGGACCTCGAACACCGATGTTTCCATGACATGATCGAGCTCGGAAGTCAGTCGATCATGGAAACGGCTTATGTCAAAGCCGTCATCGCCCCGTTCTTCACGAATCCAACCACGCTGGCTCGCATTTGTCGGCGGCATCACGCCTGATAGGCCCATCATCTCGCCCAAACTCACAGAACGGCCAATTCGGTCGTCCCTGGAGTCAATCTTTAGCGTCATCGCAACCCTCCTAACGCCTACCACGCTTACCAGTAGCCTTAAAATTCCAAATCGGCTTGAGTCGGTGAATAACATCAACCGTCGGGTCCATGAGTCTCAGTACATCATCCGCAGGCTTATACGCTTCGGGCGACTCATCGAGCGTCGTCTCGCATGCACTCGGACAGTAGATGCCGGCATCGCGCATCTCGTTAACGAACGACCTGGTATCGAGCGTTTGGAACGCTTTGGTGCGGCTCATCGCACGACCCGTCCCGTGCGGCGCCGAGCAGTTCCACTCCTCGTTTCCCTTGCCGCGTGCAATAACGGCACCGTCGCGCATGTTGAACGGAATCAGCACTATCTCGCCTGCATGAGCGCTAATGGCGCCCTTGCGAATCATGCCGCCTTCCGAGATGTAGTTGTGCCTGGTGGTAAAGCCGTCTCCGTCGAGTCGAATTCCCGTACGCTCAACAATCTGTGTGACAATCGCCTTGCGGTTCTGATTCGAGAAGCGCTGGCAGTTATGCATATCGACGAGATACTCGGCAGAAAGATCTCCCACGAGATACTTAAGCTCGTCGGGGATATCCGCTGTGCACGCCTTCTGCGCCAGCGCCTGATGATGCTCCGCCGTCTGCTTGCCCATGTTGCGCGAGCCGGTGTGCACGACCAGATATTGGCACCCATCCTCGTCCTCGTCGAGTTCAATGAAGTGATTGCCGCCGCCCAGCGTGCCCATGGAGCGCTCAACCTTGCGCTTGTCCTGAAGCCAATCACGCGACCCCATGTCAAAGTCCGCGAGTGCGCAGGCAGGATCGCGATGAAGGCAAAAGCCCGTGGGCACCGCGCGCTTCACATCGCGATTGAACTGAATGAGGTCATCGCGCGCAATGGTCTCCGCAAGCGGCACACAATACATCCCGCATCCGATGTCGACCCCCACCAGGTTGGGAATCACCTTGTCGCCCAAGTTTGCCGTAAAGCCAATCACGCAGCCCTTGCCCTTATGGGCATCGGGCATGATGCGGATCTTGGCACCTTCAAACGCCGGGCAGCTGGAAATCTCCTCGATCTGCTCCTTGGTTGAATCCTCAAGATTCTCGGCAAAGACTTTGATGTCTGCCATCGCATTTCTCCTGTTCTGATCCTTGTAAACCGGAACCGGCCCCAAGCCAATAGAGCGCATGTCACACCATCCAGCCAAACCGCCGATTTCCGTTTAACCACCTTTCGCCCTATTCGAGCTCTTATTGCTGCGAATACTACGGTCGCGCGGACTACAATGAGTCCCAATAACGGGTCTTGTTTTGTATCTCCGCCTGATACCCTACCGGCGAAAGGAGACAACGTGGCGAACAGACCAAATCAAAAGCTCAGGCTTCTGTTCCTGCTTAAAACCTTGATGGAAAAGACCGACAGCACGCACGGGCTCACAACGCAGCAGATCATCGAGGAGCTCGCCTATCACGACCTCGAAGCCGAACGCAAGGCCATCTATCGCGACCTGCAAACGCTTCGCGACTTTGGGCTCAACATCGACCAACGCGGTGGCAGGGAATGGGCCCTGGCTTCGCGCCCGCTCGACCTGCAAGAGCTCATCATGCTTGTTGACGCCGTGCAGAGTTCGCCGTTTTTGACCGATGAGTTGACCGACCACCTCATCGGCAAGCTGCAGAGCCTCGCCAGCCTGGGCGAACGCGAGTTGATGCACAAGCGCGTCGACGTGCCTTCGCGCGTGAAGATGCAAAACTCCGATGCCCTGCTCAACATCGACTTGATTCAGCAGGCTATGCGCGAAAAACGCAAGATCCGCTTCCATTACTTCCACTACGACGCCGCCAAGCAAAAGGCCCTTAATCATGACGGAAAGACCTACGAGCTCACGCCTGTACGCCTTATCTACTCCGACGAACTCTATTACATGATCGGGTTTCGAGATAAATGGGCTAATGCCGGCTCGGGTCATCAGCCGTTCACGCCCTACCGCGTCGACCGCATGCTCGATGTTGCGGTGTCCGAGGAGCCCGCGACCAAGGATCCGCGTATCGCGGGCTATGTGCTCGAAGATCACGTTTCGCCGTCGTTTGGCGTTTACGCGGCCGACAAGACCACCGTCGTGCTGGAACTCGATGACCGCGCAATGAACCCGCTCATCGACAAGTTCGGGCTCGACGCCGTTGTGTTTGAGAACCAGGATGGGCGCTTGCTGGCGACCGTCAAAGCCCCGCTGTCTCCGCAGTTCTTTGGCTGGCTGCTGCAACTCAGCACGTTCATTAAGATCGTTCAACCTCAAAGTGCCATCGATACGTATCTTGACTATCTCGATAGCACGCGTGCGCTCTACCAGAAAGACAGGTAATACTGCCATGAACATGACCCCCAACTTTAACGTATCGTTCGAGCGCCTGAATCCCGAACAGCGCGAGGCCGTCGAATGCCTAGATGGTCCGTTGCTCGTCATTGCCGGCCCCGGCACCGGCAAGACGCAGCTGCTGAGCCTGCGCGCGGCGAACATCTTGGCCAAACGCGACGCCGCCCCTAGCAACATCCTCTGCCTCACCTATACCGAGGCGGGCGCGGAGGCCATGCGCAAGCGCCTGATTGAGCTCATCGGCCGCGACGCCTACGGCATCGAAGTCAGTACGTTCCACGGATTTGCAAGCAGCATCAGGTCGCGCTATCCCGAGTACTTCATGCGCCCTTCGACCGACACGCTTGTTACCAGCCTGCACCAGCAAGAGATTTTTGATCGGCTGCTCAAATCGCTGCCCTTTGGTTCTCCGTTAGGCGGAGGGTCACCTGATATGCCTGCACAAAACATCGGTAAGATGATCGGCTTTGTCTCCAAAATCAAACGCAGTGGCCTGGACTACGACACGCTGAGCGCCATCGCGCAGCAGAATATCGACGCCGCTGCCTGGCTCACCGAACATTCCGAGCTGCTTACGCTCGTCTGTGGAAGGGCAAGCGCCGTGTTAGCCGAACGCTTTGAGGAAGAGGTCGAGCGTGCCTGCGCCATGGCACCCACATCGCTCACCCGCCCGATTGACTGTCCCGCCGGCACATACGTGCCGTACATCCTTGAGTTGCGCGACACCGTTCGCCGCACCGAGCTCATCGATGAGAAGGGCAAATCCTCGGGATACACCAAGGTGCGCGATGCCTTCTTTGGAGGCAGCAACTCTCAGGGGCGCACGTTTAAGATTGCAGAGCAGAGCGAGCGACTCAAGACCGCTTGCGGGATCGCGCGTCGCTACCAGAGCGAGCTCGACCAACACCATCTCTACGATTACGACGACATGATCGGCGACTTTGTTAACGCTGTCGAGCACAACAACGCGTTGCGCCAAGTGCTCCAGGACACCTATACCTATATCCAAGTTGACGAGTTCCAGGACACCAATGGTGCCCAGATGCGCATCATCGAGCTGCTCTGCGACGGCGTTGATGCGCCCAATATTATGGCCGTTGGCGATGACGATCAAGCCATCATGCGTTTTCAGGGCGCCACGATCGAATGCGCCAACCAGTTTGCGGCCGAGTTCTCGCCCCGGAGCATCGTGCTCAAGACCAACTACCGCTCCACGCCCGCCATCGTTGAGCTTGGTCAAGCTATCGCACGGCAAATTGAATATCGCCTCGACGCCAGCTCGAACAAATCGATCGTGGCGTTTAGGCCCCAAGGTGACCAGGTCAACTTTAGTGAGAACGTCTTCAGCGGCAAAGCCGAAGAATACGCCGCTGTCGCTGCGAGCATTAAGCAGCGGCTTGAGTCCGGCTACCTCAATGACTGCGAAGATCCCAATGAAGGAATTGCAGTCATCTCTGCCAAACACGCCGCACTGCGTTCGCTTATCCCCTTCCTCGTTAAGGAGAACGTGCCGTTTTCCTATCGTGAACGGCAAAATCTCTTTGCCTCCGAGCGCATGCAGACGACGCTGGCGCTGCTGCGCTGCGTTGCCGCGCTTACTCGCGGGAAGAAGGAGCTCGCCAGCAGCTATCTTCCGCAGATCATCTGTGCCACCGAGCTGGGCGGTGACCATCCATCGTCCGTGACGTTTGCGCTCAGCGCTAAGCGAGACCAGCATGGCGACTGGATGGCCGCCATGCGCGAGAGCAATATCGCCCGCGTCAAAGAGCTGCACGACGACCTTATGCAGTGGGCGGCCGAGGCCGGCGCCTCCCCGGTCAGAGCGTTGCTCTTTAAGATTGTAGAACGCAGCCTTGGCTATTATCAGGATCATAAAAAACAGGATCCGCTGGGTGCCGCCGAATTCAATGCCGGCATCCGCGCCCTATTCGCCTTTGCCGAAGGTGAAATGGGAGATGCGCGCCGTATGGGACGCGCGCTTCGCCTGCCCGATATTGTCGACAAGCTCGATGCCGCTCAAAAGTTTGGCGTGAGTATCGACGCATCGATCAACCTCGGCGCGCCGGGAGCTGTTCGCCTCACCAGCGCCCATAGCTCTAAGGGCCTGGAATTCGACTGCGTCTACCTGCTCGATGCCGACGACTCCACTTGGCACAAAGGCGCCGGCGGCATGAGTTTGTACCCATCCAACCTGCTGATTCGTGATGAAAAGGACAACGACGACGCGCGTCGCCTGCTGTTTGTCGCCATCACGCGCGCTAAGCGACACCTCGAGCTGTACCGCGCCGGCGGGTTGGCTTTGCAGGAGCTCACGGGGCTTATCGACTCTTGCGAAGTTTCTGCTGAGACAGACCAGCTCAGCGTTGCAATCGAAACCGAGTGGCGCGACAACTACGTGTTTGATACGCCCGAGCTCCGCGCGCTTTTGGAACCTCATACCGACGTGAAGTTTCTTTCTGCCACAGCGCTCAACAACTTTGTGACGTACGAGCCTGGATGCGCAAATAGCCAGCACTTCCCTGAGAAGCAGATTGTGCGCCTGCCCACGGCGCCCACGATCCAAACCGAATTCGGCACCATCGTTCACGCGATGTTCGAGGAGATCGTTAATAGAATGGCAGCCGATGGCGAGGCGGCGATTGAGACAATTGAGGCCGAGTATCGCCAGCAGATTTCGTGGCTCGATTTTGCCCCCGAGGACGTCCATCGCTATTCGGAGCGCTTCGAACGCATTTGTCGTGCATTCGTCCCCTGGCTTGTCGAGCATGTGCATGGCTATCGCTGCGTCACAGAGGCGAATATGCAGTGCCTGACCACCGAAGGAACTCCGCTCTTTGGTTTTCTCGACCTGCTCCTCGTTGACGATGCAGCTAAAACGGTGCAGATCGTTGACTACAAGACTGGTTTTGGCAAAGAAGTCCCCGCAGGCTACCATCGTCAGCTCAAGTTCTACAAACTGCTGGTCGAAGCGTCACCCGAGTTTTATGGCTACACCGTCACTTCCATGGGCGACTACTATGTAGAACCCGACAAGACAACGGGCGAGCTCCGCCCGCCGTTCGCGACAACCGCCAACGCCGACGACATTGCCGAGCTCGAACAACTCATCGATGCCGTATGGTCGCGCATTGAACACGGCGCTTGGGATACCAGCGCTTTTGAGCAAAGCGATGCCTATGAGCTGGCCATCGAGGAGCAGAAGGGCTGCCGCAAAAAAGCCGACAAAACCGAGGTCATGCAGCGCGCCTACGAGCACTGGCTAGTCGAGAACCCCGGAATGTGACAAAGGGGCAGTCCCTTTGTCACACTATTCGATGATGGTGCGGGAGTTTTGCTTATGCATGGTGGCGAGCATGTGTTTGGGGACGGCGTGAACCATGCAGCTGCCGATAGTCGCGCTCGCGGCGGCCTTGGCGGCATCGCTGCCGTTTTTGGTCGCGTAGCTGTGGCGGAAGCGCTTGAGCATGGCGATGTCGTTGCCGCCGTCGCCGTAAACCGCGACCTCGTCCTCGGCAATGCCGTAGTAGCCCGCCAGCCAGGCCACGCTCTCACCCTTGTTGCACGCCACGTCCGTGATCTCAAACATCACCGGATCGAACGGCGCGTTGACCACGCGGTCCGAGCGCTCGGCCAAATACGCCTTAAGGTCGCGCTCCAGCTCGGGCGAGGTCACGCGACAATTGATCTTGCATACGTCATGGCGCAGGATGTCACCGATCGACTGGTCGAAATACTGTTCCTCGTGATACCCCCCACGTGCACGCATGCCGCGCATCACGATGCGCTTGATAGGACTGTCCTTTTTAAAGCCCGCCTGGTGCATCTCGAACGATCCGCTCGAGAACATGCCATCGGGCGTGGAGCAATCAAAGCAAATGCCCGGGAACTTCTTGAGCAGCTCCTCGGTAATCTGCGGGTCGATGGTCCAGGTCTTGAGCACCTCGCCATGGCTGTTGCGCACGATGGATCCGTTGAAGCAGCAGGCGTCGAGTGCCAGACCTGTAAAGCCATGCTCGCCGATCGGCAGCGTCGAGCGCCCGGTTGCGGGAACCACATGCAGGCCAGCCTCGGTCAGCTCGCGAATGGCACGGCGAATGGTCCCGTCTGCCTCGTGCAGGGCGTTCAGCAGCGTTCCGTCTAAGTCACTCGCAAACATCTTGATCATGGGCATGCCTCTCCTTCGTCTGCACGATATTGTAGACGAGAACGGGCGCGCCCCAAGAGAGGCACACCCGTCAGGCGGTCGATTCTACACCGCGGCGGGGCCGTGTTCGCCGGTGCGGATGCGGATAACTTCCTCGACCGGCTCAACCCAAATCTTGCCGTCTCCAACGGCACCGGTGCGAGCGGCGTTGCAGATAATCTCGACAATTCCGTCGACATGCTCATCGGCGCAGATGAGGGTGAACTGCACCTTAGGGATCGTGTTGACAAGCAACTCGTTGCCGCGCACATATTCCTTCCAGCCATGCTGCGCACCGCAGCCCTGCACCTGGTTGATGGTCATGCCACGAACATCGGCAGCAAACAGCGCATCTTTAAGAACCTCAAGCTTCTCGGCACGAACGATCGCCGTAATCTTCTTCATAGTGAATTCCTCTCAATAAAAGAAATGAATTGCCATTCAACGACGCGGGTTTTCGAGGTGCCCGAGATTGCCCCGAAAGAGGAGCGCCGCGTACTTCGGTACGCAAGCGACGGTTTGAGGGGCAAGGTCGGGTGCCTGGGAAAGCCGCGCGACGATTGAACGGCAAGGTGCGGTGCTTGGGGAAGCTTCTAATCGAGCCCGGAGAACGAGGGATACGCGCTCTCGCCGTGCTGACTCGCATCCAGGCCCAGCGCCTCGTCTGCCTCGTCCACGCGCAGGCTGCCGCGGAACAGCGCCTTGACCACCGCGGCGATCACCAAATCGAGCACCAGTACAAGAGCGACCGTCACCACAATGCCCAAGATCTGCGAGATGAGCAGCGACACGTCGCCCGTGTAGAACAGGCCGCCCTTACCGGTCCACGAGAGCTCCGGCACGCAGAACAGGCCCGTGAGCACGCCGCCCAAGATGCCGCCGATGCCGTGGCAGCCAAACGCGTCGAGCGCATCGTCGTAGCCAAACTTGGTCTTGAGATGGCTAATGGCCAGGTAGCAGACAGGCGATACGATCAGGCCCATGACCAGCGCTGCCCACGGCTCGACAAAGCCCGCACCCGGCGTGACCACCACAAGGCCCGCAACCAGACCGGTGCTGGCACCCACCAGCGTGGGGCGACCGGTATGCACGCGCTCGACGACAAGCCACGAGACCATGCCCGCCGCGCTGGCCGTCACGGTGTTGAGGATGGCGAGCGCCGCCACGGCGTCGGCCTTAAACTCGCTGCCGCCGTTAAAGCCAAACCAGCCAAACCAAAGCAGGCCGGCGCCCAGCGCCACAAACGGCACGTTATGCGGGCGGTAGCTCACCATGCCAAAGCCGCGACGACGGCCGAGCATTAAACAGAGAATCAGGCCCGTCAGACCGGACGAGATGTGCACCACGTCGCCGCCCGCAAAGTCGAGCGCGCCGATGATGTCGCCGATAAAGGAACCCTCACCGCCCCAGACCATGTGGGCGAGCGGCGCATAGACCACGAGCAGCCAAATGCCCAGGAAGGCCGTCATGGCACCAAACTTAACGCGGCCGGCCAGGCTGCCCGTGACGATAGCAGCCGTGATCATAGCAAATGCCATCTGGAAGGCGATGTTGATGATCTGAGGGTAGACGGCACCGTCCGCAGCATTGCCCTCGGCCGCCTGCAGCACCTGGTTGAGCACCGGCAGGCACAGCAGCTGGTCAAGGCCTCCAATAAACGGACTGGAACCATTGCCACCGTAGGCCAGCGACCAGCCGGCGATAATCCACAGCACACCAACCAGGCCAATGGCGCCAAAACACATGAGCATGGTGTTGATGACATTTTTGCGCCTGGACAGGCCACCATAGAAAAACGCCAGACCCGGTGTCATTAAAAACACGAGCATGGTGCAGATGAGCATAAACGTTGTCGACCCCGTATCGTACATTCGCTCCCCCTTGATCGCATGAACGTTGTCGGCGCCCATAATGCGGCCGAGGGGCAACTGGTGTAGACCAGATACGGCGTTGTTAAACGCTGCGTTGTCGAATGGAAACGGTGCCGCAATCTTGGAAACGGCGCGGCAACGGACGCGAAACGAACGGGAAATACGCGAGCAAGGGAGCCGTGTGCGCGCCCATCCCGGCTAGCGCCGAAACAGCTCGTGGGCGCGGTCGCGGAGATTAGTTGCTCGAATGACGCCCTCGTAGCGATTGATGCGCAAGCGCGGGAAAGCATTGAAGAAGCGCAGGTCGCGACGGCTGAGCGACACACTCGGCACCGGACGGCTCATGCGCTTACCGGCAAGGCGACGACTGAGCGACGGACGCGGCATGCTCGGCGCGGCATCGGCCACGCGGCGGGCGGCAAGCGCCAGGCCGCGAGCACCATCCGAGATAAACGTCGGCATCGAAGCCTTCTCACGAAGGGCATCGAGCGCCGCGTCGCCCAGCTCGACCAGCCACGCGTTAACGGCGCGGCTACGGATATGCGTCTGCGCTACCGAGTCGATCGTCGAATCGGGAATACGTTCGAGCATGGAGTCCGAGGCATCGGCAAGCGACTCATTGATGCGGTCGGCAAGGTCGGCGCGCACACGCTCCAGCTGATCGGACAGACGCTGCCAGCTCGCCAACGAGCACACCGCATCAACCATCATCGCGACCGCGACGATAAAGGCGGACAGCCGCACAATCAGCACCGGCAGATGGCCAAGCAGCCCCAGCAATGCCGGCTCCACTAAACGACAAATGCACAACGCGCCCAGGCCAAACGCGCAGGCCCAGTACAGGCAGATACGTCCGTGCAAGTTAAACGGCAGGTGCGAGTAGTCCCAAAAGCGTGCGCCTGTTGTCTTTTCCAATAGAAGGCCCACACTGTACTCGATTACGCTGCACACAAGCGCCGCGGCGACAAATTGGCTCGAGGCATCCGGAATCCCGCGCAGCAAAAGCCAGCAGGCTATGCCGCCCACACCATAGATAGGGCAACACGGCCCCAGCAAGAATCCGCTGTTGGCAAAGCGTCCTTGGTTGAGCATGGCGCAGACTGTCGACTCCCATGCCCAACCGCAAAACCCGTAAAAGGCAAACGAGAGCACCAGTGCCGAGAGCGGACAGGCGGCAAGCGTCGCGCCGTCAAATGCCATGTCGATCGCGGTTCCCACCGTCTACCCTCTCCTCTTTTCGCTCGAATCTTTGCTCGAGCCGTCACTCGAGCCCTCGTTCGAATCGTTCGCGCCGCCTTTGCGCGGCAGACGGCCGGCGACCGTCTCGCGCAGAGCACACCATTTATCCGCCAGGCACACAATCCATGCCTCACGACACGTCGGCGGCACCGGCACCAGCGGAAACATATGCCGCACGATAATATTCCGCTCGCGCGACGTCAGCTCAAAATCTTCCTCCGCACGCGCCAGGGCAAAAAACGGATGCCGAAAGCCATGCAGCCGATGGCTCGGATCGGGATCGTGCCAGTCATAAAGAAAGTAATCGTGCAGCAGGGCTCCGCGCAGCAACGAGGCGCGGTCGACCGAGATACCGACACGGCCCAAGCGCTCGGCAAAGGACAGGCTCGCCCGCGCTACCGAAGTCACATGTGCATAGACCGTCACATCGCCATGCTGGATAAACTCGTGCGTCAGGTCCAAGCGGCCCGCCTGGGCGAGCTGACGGGCGGCACAGTCGACCTCGTGCGCGATTTTCTCGGCACGAACGACATCGGACATGCTGCCTCCTTCCAGCGACTCACGGCGACAAGCCACAGCCTGCACGCATTGAATAAATCATCATCGAATCTACCAGTATGGCATCGGACAAAACGTTTTGCCCCACCAGTTGGCGAATTACCGCGCCGCCGTCACATATCAAACGCCAAAATGTGCGAGACTGTTTTGTGCAATTGTGCCGGCCGAGGGAGCGCCGGCGCTCGATTCGCATGGAGTAACCCACAACGATGCTGCTTACGCAAACGACAACGCCCGAGGACGTCAAGGCTCTCGACCGCGCCGAGCTTCCGCTGCTCTGCGGCGAGATCCGCCAGGCAATCCTCGAAAGCTCCGCCGCCGTCGGTGGGCACGTTGCCCCCAACCTGGGCGTCGTTGAGCTTACGGTTGCGCTTCATCGCGTGTTTAACTCCCCCATCGACAAGATTGTCTTTGACGTTTCGCACCAGACCTACGCCCACAAGGCGCTGACGGGGCGCGCGTACACCTATATCGATCCGGAGCGTTATGGTGAGGCTTCTGGCTTTGCCAATCCCGACGAGTCCGAGCACGACCTGTTTGCCATGGGCCATACCTCCACGTCGGTGAGCCTGGGCTGCGGCCTTGCGCACGCTCGTGACCTGGCGGGCGACACGTATAACGTCATTACCGTTATTGGCGACGGCTCGCTTTCGGGCGGCCTGGCGTTTGAGGGCCTCAACAATGCCGCCGAGCTCGACAGCAACTTGATCATCATCGTCAACGATAACGACCAGTCCATCGCCGAAAACCATGGCGGCCTGTATCGCAATCTGGCCGAGCTGCGCGCCAGCAACGGCGCCTGTGAGCGCAACGTTTTCCGCGCGATGGGGCTCGACTACCGCTATCTGGACACCGGTAACGATGTGTTAGCCCTCGTCGACGCGCTGCAGGAACTGCGCAATATCGATCATCCCATCGTGCTGCACGTCTCCACCGCCAAGGGCAAGGGCTTTGAGCCAGCCCAGAGCGACCCCGAGCGCTGGCACCATGTGGGTCCGTTTGACATGGCAACCGGGCGCAAGCTCTGCCCGGGCCATCCGAGCGAGCCTGCGCCGCGCACCTATGCCGACATTACGGGCGAGGCACTCAGCGCCTCCATCGAGCGCGATCCGCAGGTCGTGGGCATCACGGCCGCCACGCCCTACATCATGGGCTTTACACCCGAGCTTCGCGCCGCGGCCGGCAAACAGTTCGTCGATGTGGGCATTGCCGAGGAGCACGCCGTGACCTTTGCCACCGCGCTTGCGCGCTCGGGCGCCAAGCCAGTCTTTGGTGTGTACGGCACGTTTTTGCAGCGCGCCTACGACGAGCTGTGGCACGACCTGTGCCTCAACGACACCCCCGCAACCATCCTGGTGTTTGGCGCGTCGATCTTTGGCACCACATCCGAGACGCACCTCTCGTTCTTTGATATATCCATGCTGGGCGGACTTCCCAACATGCGCTATCTGGCACCGGCCTGCATGGAGGAATACCTGTCCATGCTGAGCTGGTCGCTCGACCACCGCGAGCATCCCGTGGCGATCCGCGTTCCGGGCATTGGCCTGGTTAGCCGCCCCGATTTGGCGCCCGCAGAGGACACCGACTACAGCGCCGTTCGCTACGACGTGGTGCGTCAGGGCCGCGACGTTGCCGTGCTCGCGCTTGGCGATTTCTTTGAGCTGGGCGAGCGCGTGACAAACCGCTTGGCTGCCGAATACGGCATAGAGTCCACGCTCGTCAACCCGCGCTTTGCAACCGAGCTTGACCGCGAGTCTCTCGATGGCCTTGCCGCCGAGCATCGCGTTGTCGTCACCCTCGAGGACGGCATCTTGGACGGTGGCTGGGGCGAGCGCGTCGCGTGCTACTTGTCCTGCACGCCCGTGCGCACGCGCACCTTTGGCATCGCCAAGGGCTTTCCCGACCGCTACGACCCCAACGAGTTGCTTGCTCAGAACGGCATGACGGTTGAGAATATGGCCGCCGAAGCAGTACGCCTGCTGAACGAGTAGAAAAACCTCCGCAAGGGAAGCACCCCTGCGGAGGTTTTTATTTTCCCAACTCAATTGTCTCGATCTGTAACACCTAGAGGACAAATCCTCGCCCAATTGTTACAGATCTAGACAAACCGTCTTTGCCCCTGTTGTTTGTCTCAATCTGTAACAGATAGAGACCTTTTGTCCGTCCAGATGTTACAGATCGAGACACTCAAATCCCCCTGAAGAGAAAATCTCAATCTGTAACAGTTACTCGGCAAAAATGGCTGCAGATGTTACAGATTGAGACAAAACAGCGAGGCAAGCCGCCACATCTGCAAGAACCACCACAAAGGTACCCGTCCCCTTTGTGGTAGTTTTAAGTCATGGTCGGCGCGAAAAACGAATAGCCGTTCATACGCGATCTCCTTACTTATATATGTCGCGTTGCCGCCATTATAGCGACCGCCGCGAGCGACCATGCCGTCCGCAAAACGCTATCTCAGCTGCAATAACTGACGTTTGCCCAGATAAAACCTGCCAAAATAAACCTGTCCCTTTTTGGTAGGTAGAATTACCCATAAGGTAAGTATGTTTCTGAGTTATTTCGTGTTGACCCATTTGAGCGCGATAGGGTATAACTCTATTCAACCGCTAGGGATTTTATTGAGAAAGGTGTTCTACCATGAGCAAGAACCTCTCCCAGCAGGTCGTTCTCGACCGTCGCGGCTTCATCGCCGCCACCTTTGCAACCGTCGCCGGCCTTGGTCTTGCCGGCTGCTCCGACACCAGCGCCGAGGCCGACAAGGGTTCCGCCGCCGGCTCCTCCAAGAGCCCCGAGGACACCGAGGCTTCCACCACGCTCGATGCCAAGGCATTCGACAAGCTCGTCGACAACGGCCCCAAGGCCGATGACGACGCCATCGCCGCCAGCACCTGGGCCACGGCCGTCAAGGACGCCGGCGTCTTTAAGATCGGTGGCGTTCAGACCTCCACGCTCTTCTCCCTCCTCAACGAGAAGGACGGCAAGACCCGTGGCTTCGACGCCGGCATCGCGCAGCTCCTGTCCAACTACATTCTGGGCGAGAACAAGGTCGAAATCACCCAGGTGACCTCGGACACGCGTGAGTCCGTCCTGCAGAACGGCCAGGTCGATGCCGTCTTTGCCACCTACACCATTACCGATGAGCGCAAGAAGCTTGTCTCCTTTGCCGGCCCCTACTACTACACCCAGCAGGCCATCCTGGTGCTCGCCGACAACGACGACATCAAGAGCGTCGATGACCTGGCCGACAAGAACGTCGCCGTCCAGTCCGGCTCCAACGGCCCCGCCATCCTGGAGGAGCTCGCCCCCAAGGCCAGCCAGCAGGAGTTCAAGACCGACGAGGAGGCCCGCCAGGCACTTCAGCAGGGCCGCGTTGACGCCTACGTCATCGACAACAACATGCAGCAGAGCGCCCTGGTCCGCGAGCCCGGTAAGTACAAGATCGCCGGCAAGCCCTTCGGCAGCAAAGAGCCCTACGGCATCGGCCTGCCGCTCGATTCCGACGGCGTCGCCTTTGTCAACGACTTCCTTAAGAAGATCGAGGACGATGGCACCTGGACCGAGCTGTGGCAGATCTGCATCGGCGATCGCACGGGCGACACCAACGTTCCCGAGCTGCCCGAGATCGGCGCCTAGACAGCGAGCCCAGTAACGGCCGCTACGAAACCATACGGAAACGCACGATGCGCTTTATTGCGCTAAACTGTTTCCACACTGAGTTGTCGGGGTTTCCGTACACACGGGAGCCCCTTTCCTTATCGGCGGGAGGTCCGCATGAGTCTCTCCGAGCTCTGGTCGCTCTATGGCCAGAACTATATCGACGCGCTGCTAGCAACCTGGGGCATGACGCTTGAGTCGTTTGCCATCGCCATGGTGCTGGCCGTCGCCGTCACCGTGATGCGCGTGTCGCCGCTCAAGCCGCTGCGCATTTTTGGCGACCTGTATGTTCAGGTCTTCCGTAACATCCCCGGCATCGCGTTGCTTATCATCGTCGTCTATGCGCTGCCGCCGCTCAAGGTCGTCCTGCCCTACCGCGCCTGCGTTATCGTCGCCACGGTCCTTTTGGGCTCGGCCTTTGGCTCCGAGAACTTTATGAGCGGTATCAACACCGTCGGCGTCGGCCAGGTGGAAGCCGCGCGCTCGCTCGGCATGAGCTTCAGCCGCATCCTCGCCAAGATCGTGATTCCACAAGCGCTGCGCTCGAGCGTGCTGCCCATGACCAACCTCTTTATCGCCGTCATGCTCACCACCGCACTCGGCAGCCAGGTGCCGCTTCAACCGCAGGAGCTCACCGGCGTGGTGAGCTACATCAACACGCGCTCGCTCGGCGGCGTCGCCGCGTTCTTTATCTCGGCGCTCGGCTACCTGGGCACGGCCTTTGTGGTGAGCCACATTGGCAACTACATCGATAAGAAGGTGAGGATCCTCCGATGAGCAAGCACTCCTCTTCTGCGCTCACCATGCGCGATGCGCTTTACGAGGCTCCCGGCCCCAAGATGCGCGCCAAGATTCGCATCGGCACCGCTATCTCGCTTGTTGCCGTCGCCGCGCTCGCCGTCCTCGTGTTGCAGCGCTTTTATGTGACCGGTCAGCTTTCGGTCCACTATTGGTATTTCTTTACGCACCTCACCACCTGGAAGTTCCTGCTTGCCGGCTTTGAGGGCACCGTTAAAGTCGCACTCACCGCTGGCGCCATCGCGCTGGTGTTGGGCCTAGCCCTTATGCTCGGCCGCACCAGCGACATTAAGCCGCTGCAGCTGGTCTGCCGCGTGCTCACCGATTTCTTCCGCGGCGTACCGAGCCTGCTGTTCATCTACTTCTTCTTTTTGGTGCTGCCTCAGTACAAAATTGCGCTGCCGTCGTTTTGGATGCTCACGCTCCCCGTCGCGCTCGCTGCAGCCGGCGTGCTGGCCGAGATCTTTCGCGCGGGCGTCAACGCCGTGCCGCGCGGGCAGGTCGAGGCAGCCCAAGCGCTCGGTCTCTCCAAAGCTAAAATCACCTTTAAAATCGTGCTGCCGCAGGCGATTCGGTTTATCATTCCGTCGTTGATTTCGCAGCTTGTGGTCGTAGTCAAAGACACCACCGTCGCTTACGTGGTGAGCTACCCCGACCTCATGCAAAATGCCCGCGTGCTCATTACCAACTACGACGCCCTCGTGTCGGTCTACCTGGTAATCGCGGTCATCTACATCCTCATCAACGTCGCGATCAACAAGGCCGCTGTCTACGTTTCGCACAAGACCGGCGCGACCATCATCCGCTAACGCTTTACCATTTCCAGTCATAAGGAGCCGAGCACCATGGCACAGAGCACCTCTTCCACCGGCAATCAGCCGCTGATCGAGCTCAAGCACGTCGATAAGCACTATGGCGATCTGCACGTCCTCAACGACATCAATCTCTCGGTCGACCGCGGCGAGGTCGTCGTCGTGATCGGCCCCTCGGGCTCGGGCAAGTCGACCATGTGCCGAACCATCAACCGCTTGGAAACCATCGACTCGGGCGAGATCCTCATCGAAGGCGAGCCCCTGCCGCAGGAAGGCAAGGACCTTGCCCGTATGCGTGCCGAGCTGGGCATGGTGTTTCAGCAGTTCAACCTGTTCGCACATATGACCGTGCTGCAGAACGTCATGCTGGGACCGGTCGACGTGCTGGGCGTCTCCAAGGACGAGGCCCGCGAGCGCGCCATGGACCTGCTGGGCCGCGTGGGCGTTGCCGAACAGGCCGATAAGGTGCCCGCACAGCTCTCGGGCGGCCAGCAGCAGCGCGTAGCCATCGCCCGCTCGCTTGCCATGCAACCCAAGGCCATGCTTTTTGACGAGCCCACGAGCGCCCTTGACCCCGAGATGATCAACGAGGTGCTCGAGGTCATGGTCCGTCTGGCCCAGCAGGGCATGACGATGATCGTCATTACACACGAGATGAACTTTGCCCGCCGCGTGGCCGACCGCGTCGTGTTTATGGCCGACGGCCAAATCGTGGAAACCGGCACGCCCGACGAGTTCTTCGACCACCCCCAGACCAAGCGCGCCCAGGACTTCCTCAACTCCATCAAGGGCCACTAACCAGCAACCCCTTGGGACAAATCCATTGAAAGTGTTGTCCCACGTCTCTCATGCGCCCTGTCACCTTCAGATTCGAAAGCAGCACCCATGATCGGAACACGTACTTCCTCGTCCTATACCCCGCACGTCGACGTTGCCCCCGCCGACCGCCCGCTCATCCTGGTGGCGCCGCGCTGGGAAGAGGCAAAGCCGTTTTTAAGCGAGACGCTCTCCCCCAACGAGGAAATCGCCAGTGTCTTTGTCGATGCCATCCTTGCCGCCGGCGGCCTGCCGCTGCAGATGTCCATCACCGAGGACATTGAGGTCATCCGTCATTACGTCGATATCGCCGACGGCATCGCCATTCCCGGCGGCCCCGATGTCAATCCCAAACGTTGGGGCGATGATCGACCCTACGACCCCACCCTCTGCTGCGAGATCCGCGATAGCTTTGAGTTTAAGCTGGTCGACGAGGTACTCCGCGCCAAAAAGCCGCTCTTTACCACCTGCCGCGGCACGCAGCTGCTCAATGTCGCCACCGGCGGCACCCTGTGCATGGACGTACCGAGCCTGGGCGCGCGCGAGGGCCGCACGCAGTGGCGCCATACCCACGTGCTCAACGACCCCGTGCATCCCGTCGAGGTCGTGCCGGGCTCGCTTCTGGAGCGCGCGGTTGGCGGGCACAGGCTTATCCAGACCAACTCCGCACACCACTGCTGCGTCGAGCGTCTGGGTAAGAGCACGCGCTTGGTCGCCAAGGCAACCGACGGCGTTCCCGAGTGCATCGAGGTCGAAGGCCAGCCTTTCTGCCTGGGCGTGCAATGGCATCCCGAGTACACCTGGCAGACGCTCGAGACCGACTTTAACCTGTGGAAGTCGTTTGTCGAGGCGGCGGCCAAGGTAAAGCAGGCCCGCTAGTTCGCGAACCGCACAACAGATAAGGACGCCCCGCCGGCCACATGGTCCGACGGGGCGTCCCTTTGCCTAGCTTAAACCGAAGGGAACGCGACAACGTCCGCAGGGCGCTCCAGCGTCTCGGCAATGCGATCGCGCACTTCGAGCAGACACTCGATAAGCAGCGGATTGAAAGCGCCGCACTCACCGTCCAGAATCATCCGAATCGCCTCTTCTTGCGAAATGGCGTCCTTGTACACACGCACACTCGTCAACGCATCGTACACATCGGCCACCGAGACCACCTGAGCGGCAATGGGGATATCGTCGCCCTTAAGACCGTCAGGATAGCCCGTACCATCCCAACGTTCATGATGCCAGCGGGCGATTTGGTACGCATAGTCCAAAAGGGCACTTCCTTCATGGTTTCTGCCCAGATTGCGCAGCATGTCGGCGCCAATGGTAGTATGCGTCTTCATTATTTCAAACTCTTCGGGCGTCAGACGTCCGGGCTTGTTGAGAATCGCATCGTCGATCGACATCTTGCCGATATCGTGCAGCGCCGACGCCAACGCAATCGAAGAACGCTCCTCGTTGCCAAGAGAGTACTTGTCGCTCCGTCGCGCCAAGTCGCCAAGCAGCAGCTCAGTCAACTTCTCGATATGCGTGACATGCCTGCCGCTTTCGCCATTACGGACTTCCATGACGCTCGCCATGATGTCGACGAGTATACGGCTGTTATTGACGCGCGCATTGTACTGCTGCGACAGCAGACTCGTCAGACGACGCTGTTTGGTATACAGTCGAATAATATTGTTGACGCGACGACGCACAATGCGGTCATCGAACGGGCGACTGATATAGTCCGAGGCGCCCAAATCGTAAGCACGTAACACCACGTCGTCGGTATCTTCGCTCGAGATCATAATAACAGGTAGGCTATCGAGGGCTGCCTGACGCGAAAGCTCGGCCAGCACCTCACAGCCGCTCATGTCCGACATGACAATATCGAGCAGCACAAGGGACAGGTCGCCACCATAACGGTCAACCGCATCGAGCGTGGCGCGACCGCTATCGGCTTCTAGAATGCGATAGTCGTCCTTGAGCATCTCACCGAGGATGGACCGGCTCACTTTGGAATCGTCGGCAATCAGCACCAGGGGCTTTTGGCTTTGGAAGGCCTCGATGGAATCGGCATCGGTCACGACCGTACCGGCTTTTGTCTTAGCGTGGCTCAGTAACTGGACAGCGCGGCCAACGCCCTCATCGACTGTCTCGCCATGAATGCGAACGCCACCAACACATGCCGTCAAGCTCACGTACTCATGGCCCGGAATAATCGTGGCATGAACGGCATCGGATACCTGATGCAGGCGACGGATGAAGTCATCGGAGGGAATATTGGGCATGACGACCACAAACTTGTCGCAGCCATAGCGCACAAGCTCGTCAGTCGAACGGATTCCGCTGCGTATGGCTGTCGCCACAGCACCGAGCGCAAGGTCGCCGGCATGACGGCCACACGTATCATTGACGACCCTAAAATCATCAAGGTCGATCATCGCAACGCCGGCATTCATGCGGGCGCTACGGAGCTTTTCCTCGTAATATCGGCGATTGCGCACGCCCGTCAGCACGTCGGTGTAGACAAGGTCCTCTTCTGTGGCCTCTTGCTCATCAATCGGACGCACCATCAGCAAGACGTGAGGCTCACCCTCGACCTTTAGAGGGCGCAGACGGGCGCGGTACTCAACACCATCGTTGAGCAGTTGCTCCGACACCTCACCCGAATCTGCCAAGGCCTCAAGAC
Organism: Collinsella sp. HCP28S3_B9; assembly: GCF_052066095.1. Lineage (NCBI taxonomy): Bacteria > Bacillati > Actinomycetota > Coriobacteriia > Coriobacteriales > Coriobacteriaceae > Collinsella > Collinsella sp. HCP28S3_B9. The sequence continues at coordinate 15,394 of NZ_JBQHST010000004.1, read as the reverse complement.
TCGACTGACGCAGACAAGGGCAGCGATCGCCGGCGAGCAAGCAGTTAGGCTCGCTCTTAATCTGATCGGCCGACAGCAAACGCACCACGGGGTAGGTCTTCGCGACGCGGGCGACCTCAGCGGCAGCCTCCTCGTCGGTTAGATTGGCCTCGTGACTATTGAGCATATGGGGCCCTTTCGATAGTTTCGCATGGTAGCGATGGGTTCCAAATGTTACAAGGGTAACACCTTGCCGATGCAGGTAAGCACGTGAATGCTGTTACATTTTTATGAGTTGGCAGGCGACGCGATTGAAGCCGCAGACGTGAGGTTTTGAGCACATTTGTTAACACGGCCGAAACGTTTGCGGGTGAAGGCTGTTTCGGCTATTGCAAGCGCTAGAGCCTCAGGATGCCACGAACAGTCTGGGCAGCCGCTGCCGGGCGATCGCGCAGGCCGTTGTGCGCGCCGGGAACCATTACGAGTGGACAGTCCAAAAGCTCAGCCGCCATCCTCGTGCCCGCCTCGCGGGGCGTGCCAATCGAGAGTTCACCCAAGAGCACGGCGGCCACCGTTTTCGACGCGCGAACGCTATCCCAATCGGGAACGCAGGTCATAGTAATCCCGTATTCGTTTGCCATGAAACTGCGGCCGTTGCGCAGGGCATGCTTGGCTTCTGCCTCGGTTAACTTGGGGGCCTCAGGGTCCGAATCGCCGATGGCGCCAAGGAAGGCCCGTAACGCCCTGGAGACCTTTCCCGCAGCGATCATCTCGAGCAAAACCGGGGCCGCGCCCAGGCCGGCGCCCTCATCCGTCACGGCAGGTTCATGCAGAATCGCACGCGAGATTATGGCGGGGTTTGCACGAAGAAGCTCCAGCGCCACCAACGTACCGGCGCTGTGCGCGAGGACATTTGCCGGGGCGCCGGCATGTTGGATAACAGCTCGCAGGTCGGCAGCCTGAACTGCCAGATCGTAGCGTCCGTCTGCCGCATCGTCGCTCTCGCCGCAACCACGGCGGTCATAGGCAATGACGCGATAGCCACAGGCGAGCTCGCGGGCGATGCCGTCAAAAAATGTGCCGTCGACGCACGCACCGTGCACGCACACCAAGGCGGGCGCATCGGACGATACATCCGGGCCGGCATACTCGCGGCAGGCAATCGTGGTGCCCGCATTTTCGACCGTAAAATCCATGTTGTGCCCCCATCATCAATGCCCATCCAGTTGCACGTCAGTACGGTTGGATGGACCCGCATTGCCTTATGCCTTGTTAACAGATTAACTGTACCCAAGCCGAGGCTTTTCATGGCACAGCATCATGAGCGACGTGAAAAAACGAAACTTGTAAAGCAAGAGCCCGCACCTTGTTTTGGAGCCGATGCTATGCTTAGGCACAATTGTCTAGAGGAGCATATGCCTATGTCTACGTTTTTGAATGCCAGCCCTATCTTTGGGCCCGTTCGCAGCCGTCGCCTTGGTCTCTCGCTCGGCGTCAACATGATGCCGGCCAGCGGCAAAATCTGCACGTTCGACTGCATGTACTGCGAAAACGGCCTCAACGCCGAGCGCCCCTGCCATGAGCCGTGCAACACAGCCGCCGTAGTACTCGACGCGCTCGAAGCAAAGCTGCGCGAGATGGCAGCCGAGGGCGAGCTCCCCGATGTGATCACCTTCGCAGGCAACGGCGAGCCCACTGCCGCACCGGAGTTTCCGCAGGCCATCGCCGGTGCCGTCGCGCTGCGCGACGAGCTTGCCCCAAACACCAAGATTGCCGTGCTTTCCAACGGCACGCGCGCCAACCGTCCCCAGGTGCATGATGCGCTCATGATGGTCGACGACAACATCCTCAAGCTCGATACGGTCGATCCGGCATTTATCCAGCTGCTCGACCAGCCCGTTGGTCCCTACGACGTCGAGCACCAGATCGAGACGTTCGCGAGCTTTGAGGGCCACGTTATCATTCAGACGCTATTCCTAACCGGCGAGTACCAAGGCAAGTCTATTGACAACACGGGCGACGAATACGTCGGCCCTTGGCTTGCGGCGCTCGAGCGCATTCGTCCGCAGGAGGCGACCATCTACACGGTGGCGCGCGAGACACCAGTCGCCGGCCTTGCTAAAGCGGCTCCCGAGGCGCTCGACGCGATTGCCACACGCGTGCGCGCCCTCGGCATCCCCTGCCAGGTGAGTTACTAGCACCCGTCTGCCCAAGAGCAGCTAATTTGGGGCGGGGCTTTTTTGACTGCTTTTGGGAGCGATATGGGCGGCGCAAGGCCGCGCGGACAAAAGCAGTCAAAAAAGCCCCGTCCCAAATTAGCTGCTCTGCGGGTGGGCTATACTAGCCTCGGATGAAAGGAAGTTAGCCATGTATGACAAAGGACCCGTACCCGGCCGCAACGACGCTTGCTGGTGCGGCAGCGGCAAAAAATACAAGAAATGTCACAGCTCCTTTGATGAGCGCCTCGAGCGCCTGTGGGAAGAGGGCTGGAACGTCCTGCCCCGCACGCTCTATAAGACGCCTGCCGATATCGAGGGCATCAAGCGCTCGGCCGCCATCAACGTGGGCGTGCTCGATTATGTGGGTGAGCATATCACCGCGGGCATAACCACCAACCAGATCGACCAGATGATCTACGACTACACCGTCGAGCATGGTGGAACGCCGGCCGACCTCAACTACGAGGGCTACCCCAAGAGCGTGTGCACCTCGATCAATGACGTAGTCTGCCACGGCATTCCCTGCGATACGGACGTACTGCACGAGGGCGACATCATCAACGTGGACTGCTCAACGATCTTAGACGGCTATTTTAGCGACTCGAGCCGCATGTTCTGCATCGGCAAGGTCTCGGCCGAGCGCCAGCGCTTGGTCGACGTCACCCGCGCCAGCGTGGAGGCGGGTCTGGCAGCCGTCAAGCCATGGCTGCCGCTCTCCGTGATGGCCGAGGCCGTACAAAAGACGGTCGAGGACGCCGGCTTTAGCGTGGTACGCGAGTACGGTGGCCACGGCATTGGCAAGGAGTTCCACGAGGACCCGTTTGTGGGCTTTACCACCGAGGCGCCCGACGTGGACACTATCATGGTTCCGGGCATGGTCTTTACTATCGAGCCCATGGTCAACGCCGGAACACCCGACATTAAGATTAGCAAGGGCGATGGGTGGTGCGTGCGCACCAAGGACGGCAGCGACTCGGCCCAGTGCGAGGTACAGCTCGTGGTGACCGAGGACGGCTACGAGCTGCTGAGCTGGTAGCCGTAGATGCGCCAGATGCTGACGGGCACGCTCGTCTTGCATCTGGCGTTTTATTTGAACGTTTTGCCAAATAAAACCTGCCAAAATAAACCTGTCCCTTTTTGGCAGGTTGAGCGGAGAGGAATGCTTGTGAACATCCTGGTTTTGCTGCCCGTCAACGACCGCCATCGTGCAATTCTTGAGTCGAGCGCTCCGGGCGAGGATTTTATCTACACGAGCGCCGGCGATATCACGCGCGAACAGGTCGCCGATGCCGACGTGATCCTGGGCAACATCGACCCTGACATGCTCACGGCATGCGACCATCTCCAGCTGTTGCAATTGCAGACCGCCGGCTATGACGACTACCTTGCCGCCGGCACCGTGCCGGCTGAAGCCAAGCTGTCTTGCTCGATCGGCGCCTACGGTCAGGCCGTGAGCGAGCACATGTTTGCCATGGTCCTTTCCATGATGAAGCGCCTGCCCGGCTATCACGACTTGCAGCGCGAGCATCGCTGGGAGGATTTGGGGCCGGTCACCTCGCTCAAAAACGCCAACGTGCTGGTGCTGGGCGCAGGCGATATCGGCGGCCACTTTGCCACGCTCTGCCGCAGCATGGGTGCGCATGTCCGCGGCATCAAGCGCCATCCGCTCGTCTACCCCATTGTGTTTGAGGACATGGACGGCATGGATGCCCTGTCTGAGCGCCTGGCAGAGGCCGACATCGTCGCATCCTTTATGCCCAGCACGCCCGAGACCCGCGGTCTGGCGAACGCCGAGTTCTTCGCCGCGATGAAACCGGGCGCGTTCTTTGCCAACGGCGGCCGCGGCGATCTTGTGGTCGCCGACGACCTGGTTGCCGCTCTGGAATCGGGACATCTCGCCGGCGCCGCGGTCGACGTCACCGATCCCGAGCCGCTGCCCGCCACAAGCCCGCTGTGGGATGCACCCAACATGCTCATCACGCCGCACGTCTCGGGTTGGTTCCACCTGGCCGCCACGCTCAATAACGTGGTCGACATCGCCGCGGAGAATCTGCGTCACCTGCTGGCCGGCGAAACTTTACGTTGTTGGATTGAGCATTAGATTGTTCCGGCGTTTTACCAAACGCCGGAACCCCTCGACGCTGCGAGCCCGCCGTTTGGCCAATCTACCGTTCAATTTCAAAGGCGCGACCAGAAGGTCAGCGCCTTTTCATTTCACGGCACCTTGGCTCAAACGGCGGGCTCTCGCTGACTTTTGCTCTACCTGCGGCGGTTCCGCTGGCGTCGGCTTCATCTGCAAGCCTTAGCAGCTCCGTCTTACCGTTGACATTGCGGCATTTGCCCAGATAAAACCTGCCAAAATAAACCCGTCCTTTTTTGGCAGGTTTTAGAGCTCCACACTTTCGGCGCCGTTGATGTTTAGGTCGCGCTCGTAGAAAGCCGTGAGGGCACGAATCGCATACATCACGTCGCGCACGCCACCGGTCTCGTAGCTCGAGTGCATGGCCAGCTGCGGCAGGCCCACGTCCACGGCGTGCATGCTCGCCTGCATATTGGACAGATTGCCGAGCGTGGAGCCACCCGCCATATCGCTCTTGTTGGCAAAGGCTTGCGTGGGCACGTCTGCGTCATCGCAGATGGCCTGGAACACTGCGCGGCTAAAGGCATCGGTGCAGTAGTGCTGGTTGGCGGCTTCCTTGATGACGATACCGCCGTTGAGCACGACCTGGTTGTGAGCATCGCACTTTTCGGCGTGGTTGGGATGCACGGCGTGCGCGTTGTCGCAGCTCACGAGCATCGAGGCGGCAAGCGCACGGTGGTACGACTCGTCATCAAAGCCCAGCGACCCGTTAATGCGACGCAACGCATCGGCCAAGAACGTCGACATGGCGCCCTGCTTGGTCTCGGAGCCAACCTCCTCGTTGTCGAAGCAGCAAAAGACCGAGATGTCATGCGCATTCTCGGCGCCCAAAAATGCCTGCAGCGAGGTGTAGGCGCAGGCTAGGTCGTCGAGCTTGGGCGTCGAGATAAACTCGTCGGCCCAGCCCCAAATGCGCGCGTCCTGACGATTGACCAGAAACAGATCGCGGCCCAAAATCTGCTCGGGCTCGACATCCAGTTCGTCGGCGATCAGAGCATCAAAGTCGCCCTGCTTAAGCTCGCCGGCGCTGATGAGCGGGCACAGGTCGACAGCGCGGTTGGGTGCAAAGCCCTCATTGACGCCACGGTTCATATGGATAGCAAGGCTCGGAATGATAGCGACCTCGCGCTCGGTGGCAAGCAGGCGGCTCTCAATACGGTCGCCCTCGCGCACCAGCACGCGTCCAGCCAGCGCCAACGGGCGATCGAACCAGGTGTAGTCGATCATGCCGCCGTAGGCCTCGGTGTTCAGGCGCAGCGTCTCGCCCGCGCCGTCGAGCTCGGGCACGGCCTTGACCTTAAACGTCGGAGAATCGCTGTGCGACGCCGTGAGCTGAAAATGATAGTCGCCGGCAACGCCGTCCTCGCCCCACGTCGCGGCCAGGTCCTCGCCCACCTTAAAGGCGATAACGCTCGAGGTGTTGCGCTGCGTGTAATAACGCCCGCCCGGCTCGATGTCCCACGCCGCATTCTCGGGCAGGTAGGTAAAGCCCGCCTCGTCGAGCTCGGCCATAATGGTCGCCGCCGTATGGAACATGCTGGGGCACGCCTCGATAAAGTCGATAAGGTCGTTGGCGGCCTCGATATCGTCGGCCGTCACATGCGCGCGCTCGGGCGTTTCCTGATCCGTCATGCTCTCCCCTTTCGCTGGGTTGATGGTCCCCTCCAGCATACCCCGCCACGCCAGCGCCGCACTCTTCATTCCATGTTTAATCCCGTGCCGCTCACCAGGTTGAGCCATCATGCCCGCGCTCCTTTTGCGATAATTACGCCAACAGGACGAGAGGAGCCGTCATGAAGCCACGTAACATTGCCATCGCCTGCGGTGTCGCGGGAGTCGCCGTCGGCCTTGCCGCTGCCACCGGTATCGTTTACCGCAAGCAAATCAAGTCCGCCGCGTCGCTCAAACGCTTGACCGGCTACGCGGATGGCTATGACCTGTACGCAATCGACATCGCCTACGACTACGATCTTGATCGCATCATCGCCGCTGGCGTGCGCGACGACCAGGCCTACATCGATGCCGTGGTGGCGCAGGTGCTGCCCGGTGTGCCGGCACATGTCCAGGCTCCCCAGTTTGCCTGCAGCGCTTTTGTCGCCGTAGATGCCGAAGGCCGCGTGCGCACCGGTCGCAATTACGACTTTAGGGACGACACCTCGGCGCTGCTGGTGCGCAATCACCCACGCGGCGGCTATGCCTCCATCGGGTTTGCCGCCCTTAACAACCTGGGCGATAACACTCCGCTTGACTCCGTCGCCGGACGCGCCGCCGCACTCATGGGTCCGTTTGCCCAGCTCGACGGTGTTAACGAATGCGGCGTGTCCGTTGCCGTACTCACCCTGGATTCCAGGCCCTGTGACCAGGACACGCAACGCCCTGTCATCAATACCTCGCTCGCCATCCGTCTGGTGCTCGACCGTGCCGCCACCACGCAAGAAGCTGTCGACCTGCTTTCCGCCTACGACATGCACGCCATGGCAGGACGCGATTATCACTTCTTTATCAACGACGCCACCGGTGACGCGCGCGTAGTAGAGTGGGATCCGCACGATCCGGACCGCGCTTTCAAAGCGACTCCTGTACGCCAGGTTACGAACTTCTACCCCTGCTATGGCGACGAAGTGCTGCCCAACCAAAAGAACGGCGAACTGGGCCATGGTAAAGAGCGCGCCATCGCAATCGCCGATGTCCTTGACGCCCATGTCGGTGCCCAGGACGAAACGATTGCCTGGGAAGCCCTGCGCGCCGCAGCGCAAGAGCCCAAACAGGGAGACATCACCAGCAATACGCAATGGTCGGTCGTCTTTGACAATACCGAACCCGCCGCCGCTATTACGCTGCGCCGCCACTGGGGCGACGTCGACGCCTTCGCACTGTAAGGAGCCAGGCCCGTAGACCTTACGCTCGCCTGACGTTGTTTACATTTCTATACGCTTGAGCTAACACGTTTTACCCCCGTATCAACAGTGTGCGGGGGTAAACTTATGCGCATGTTATAACTTGCCCGGAAGGATTCATCATGCTTAGGATCGGTCTTCTTACCAGTGGCGGCGACTGTCAGGCGCTCAACGCCACCATGCGCGGCATCGTCAAAACGCTTATGACCAATAGCGAAGAACCTATCGAGATCTATGGTTTTGAGGACGGCTACCAGGGCCTTATCTACAGCAGGTTCCGCGTCATGACGCCCGCCGATTTTAGCGGCATCCTCACCCGCGGCGGCACCATTTTGGGCACGAGCCGCACGCCGTTCAAGCGCCTGGACATTCCCGAGGCCGACGGTGTCGAGAAGGTGCCCGCGATGGTCCACACCTATCACAAGCTGCAACTCGACTGCCTGTTTATGCTGGGCGGCAACGGCTCCACCAAGACTGCCAACCGCCTGCGCGAAGAGGGCCTCAACGTTATCGCTCTGCCCAAGACAATCGATAACGACACCTGGGGCACCGAAATGACGTTTGGCTTTACGAGCGCCATCGACGTCGCCACCAAGTGCATCGACGACATCCACACCACCGCCTCGAGTCACGGCCGCGTGTTCGTTATCGAGATCATGGGCCACAAGGTTGGCTGGATCCCGCTGTACGCCGGCGTCGCGGGCGGCGCGGACGTCATCCTGATTCCCGAGATTCCCTACGACATGGATAACGTCATCAAGACCATCGAGCATCGCATGGAGACCGGCAGCCGCTTTACGATCGTGGCCGTCGCCGAGGGCGCTATCTCCAAGGAGGACGCGGCGCTGCCCAAGAAGGAGTACAAGAAGAAGCTCGCCGAGCGCACGAGTCCGTCGATTGTCTACGACATTGCCAAGGAAATCGAGGCCAAGACCGGTCGCGAGACCCGCGTCGCCATCCCCGGCCACACACAGCGCGGCGGTCAGCCCGACGCCCAGGACCGCATCTTTGCGACCCAGTGCGGCGTCGAGGCGGCACTGGGCTGCCTACGCGGCGAGTTTGGCTACATGATTGCCCTGCGTGACGGCAAGATGTGCCACATGCCGCTCGAGGAGGTCGCCGGCAAGCTCAAGTTTGTCGATCCCCAGAGCGACCTGGTACGCGAGGCCAAGGCGCTGGGCATCAGCTTCGGCGACGAATAGCCTCGGCCGAAATCCATCCCATCGGGCCCTCCGACCCCGCCCGACGTATTTCGATTTGGCTCCTCCCTTGACTCCGTCAAAGGTCGCCAATCGAAATCGTCGGGCGGGGTCGGAGGGCCCTGCGTTTACATGCTCGCCGAGGCTATTCGACTTCTTGCTGCGGGTGCCTAGGGCAGGAGGCGCCGTGCATTTTTGGGAGTTTTCAGCAGCCGAGGGTGCCTGCATACTGAATTCTGGGCGAAAGGCAGGCGCCATGGGCCGCATCTTGTAAAAACGAGCGGCTCTTGAGGCGTTGGGAGCTCAGAATCAGGGTTTTCAGCGCAGTTTTTTGCGCCCGCTCCCATACTCGTGGACTCCGGAATGCTGAATTCTCCGGAATTTGCACGCCGCCCCTGGGGGTACCTGCGGGTAAAAAGCAACCGCCCCGCCAAAATATGCATTCTGCGGGGCGGTTTATGCAATAAAGCGACTGCGGCACGTCACAGCTCGCTACAACTTGAATCCAAGAACAGGTTACTCGGCGCTCTTGAGGGCACCGACCATGTCAATCTTGTTGAGGGTTCGGTTGGTGACGAGGTTGACGATAAACGTAAAGCCAAACGAAAGCACCACAGCGAGCACGAAACTCAGCGGCTCGACCTCAACATCAAAGTACAGCGACGGCATCTGAAGAACGTACGTAAAGCTCTCGGCAAGCAGGCCACCCAGCGGCACGCCCAGTGCGGTGCCAATCGCCGTAAGGATCAACGTCTCCTTATTGACGTAGTGGTGCACCTCGCCACGGCGGAAGCCCAGCACCTTGATGGTCGCCAGCTCGCGTTCGCGCTCCGAAATATTCGTATTAGACAGCGTAAACACCACCACAAACGACAGGCACGCCGCCATAAAGGTCACAAGCACTACGACCGAATTGATAATCGTAAAGTTCGACTCATAGTTCTCCCAATGCTCGGCCGTACTCGAAATCGTAAGCCAACCGTCACTCTTAAGCTTCTTGCTAAACGCAATCTGGTCGGCTGAAGAGCCCTTAAGCAGCACAAAGATGCCGTTAAGACGCGCGCTTCGGCCGAACGCGCGCTCATAGGTGCCCTGCGTCATATAAAGCGTGTTGCCCAAATAATTGAGCGAGATATCGCTAACCTTGACCTTGGTAACATTGAGCGACGAATCCTGGACCTGCGCCGTATCGCCCGGCTGAATCCCCAGCACCAGCTGTGAACTCTTGCTTAAATACACGTCCCCGTCACGCAGGGCGAGCGGTTCTTTGGACTCATCCTCCAGGCGCACGTAATCGTCCAGGTCATTCGTGCGGTCGTCGGGAATCACGATGAGCTGTACGGTCTCGCTCTTACCGCCAAACGTAAAGGTGACGTTGTCGGTCATAATCGGCAGGGTCGAGGTCACGCGTACGCCGGAGTCGCTGGCCGCGCTACGCTCTTCCAGCGCCGCACACGTCTGAGCATAGTCATCGGGATTGGCGACCGCCAGCAAGTCATAGCGCGTGATATGCCCGTACTGTTTGGGCGAAAGCGCCAGCGACGTATCGCGGATGCCCATACCGCAGATCACAAGCGCCGTGCAGCCGGCGATACCGAAGATGGTCATAAAGGCACGTTTTTTGTAGCGGAACAGGTTACGCGCTGCCACCTTGTTCAAAAAGCCCATGCGGCGCCAAATAAAGCCGATGCGCTCAAGCAAGATGCGTGAGCCGGCTCGCGGGGCCTTGGGACGCATAAGCGAGGCTGGGGTCTCGGCCATCTCGTGGCGGCAGGCGATAATCGTGGCACCCACCACGCCCACAGCAAACAGCGCCACCGAGACGATCGAGGACACGATGTCGTACGAAAGCAGCATCTGGGGCAGTGAGTACATGTCGTCGAACACCGTAAACAGGAACAGCGGCAACCCCACAAATCCGATGATGTTGCCGAGTACGCCGCCGAACAGACATGCCCACAGCGAGTAGTCCACGTATTTGGACAGGATTCGCCCGCGTGAATAGCCGAGCGCCTTGTACAGGCCAATGAGCGTGCGCTCCTCCTCGACCATACGAGTGGCGGTGGTAAGGCTGATAAGCACGGCTACGACAAAGAAAATAAATGGGAAAACCGTGGCGATGGCCTCAATCGAAGAGCTGTCGCTCTCGACGCTTGAGTAGCTTGCGATGTTACCGCGATCCTGGATGTACCAAGTGCATTCGCCCAGATCGGAAAGCTCGGCGCGTGCATCGGCAAACTGCTGGTCGGTGGCGGCGCGGCGCTGGTCCAAATCGGCCTGAGCCCGAGCGCGCTCCTCACTGCCCTGGGGCATGCGGTTGATGTTGTCCTGCTCAATCCCAAAGAGCATATTCGCCTGGCGCTCGGAGGCATCCAAGCTTGCCGGCGCGTCGACCGTCAGCTCTTGGGCGCGCACCTTCTCACGCTCGTCGCGAATCTTCTCGATATTACCCTTGACCTCGTTGATCTTTGTCGTGTAGGCATCTGAATAGGAGTTGAGGCTCTTGGCTCCCTCGACGATCACGTGGACCGCGGAGTAGGAAGAAGATGTCGCGGCATCCTCGCTCACATAGAACTTATAGTCCGCAGCCGAAGCAGCGCGAAAGGCGTTGACTGTCGAGTCGGAGCTCACATCAGTAGGATCGAGGACCTCGGCCGTAATGGTGTAATCACCCGCGGCAAACTGGTCCTTGGCGCTTTGGTTCGACGAGCTCGCGTCATTGGCGGCAAAACTCACCGTGTCGCCGAGCTTTTTGCCCGAAGCCTTCAGGAACTTCGAAGTCACCGCGACCTCGCCGGCGCTCTCGGGCAAATCGCCGCTCACCAGCACCGGTTGATCGATATTCTTCCTGGAAAGGCTCTGCACGACTACACGCTCGCGCGTGGTACCCACGGCGGTGTAGGCGGTCTCGGTGTAGATGCCCTCGGCCGTCTCGACGCCGTCGACCTCTTGGATAGCCGAAAGATCGTCGCGCGTAAGGCCATAGGTCGACTGCACGTTAATGTCATAGACATTCTGCTGGTCAAAATAGACGTCGACCGAATCGCGCAGATCCTCGCAGCCCGCCTTAAGACCGCACATCACGCTCACGCCGAGCGCGGTGATCACGACGATAGACAAGAAGCGTTTGAGGCTGCCGCGAATCGTACGGTAAACACCACGGCGAAAAACCGTCGGCGCCATGTCGTTTGAACTTTGGGCAGTGCGGTAGGTCGTAAAATCCTGCTCGCGCTCCGTGTTCTGCGCGTCGCGGCGTTGGCTGTTTTGGCGGTCCTGATCCATGGGCGCTACCACTCGATCGTCTCGATAGGCACGGGATTTTGCTGGACCGTCTCGCTCTCCACGCGGCCGCTCTTAAAGCAGATCAGGCGATCGGCCATGGGCGCGAGCGCGGAGTTGTGCGTGATGATGATGACCGTAATGCCCTGCTTGCGACAGGTGTCCTGCAGCAACTGCAAAATCTGCTTGCCGGTTTTGTAGTCGAGGGCACCCGTGGGCTCGTCGCACAGAAGCAGCTTGGGATTCTTGGCCAGTGCGCGGGCGATGGACACGCGCTGCTGCTCGCCGCCCGAAAGCTGCGCCGGAAAGTTGGCGAGGCGCTCGCCCAGGCCAACCTGGCGAAGTGTCTGTTCGGCATCGAACGAATCGGGGCAGATTTGCGCCGCAAGCTCGACGTTTTCGAGCGCCGTCAGGTTGGGAACCAGGTTATAGAACTGGAAGACAAAGCCGACGTCGGAGCGGCGGTATTCCACGAGCTGCGCCTCATTGGCGGAACTCACGTCGCGCCCATCCACCGTTACGGTGCCGGAAGTCGCCGTATCCATGCCGCCCAGAATGTTGAGCGCCGTGGTCTTGCCGGCACCCGAAGCACCCAGGATAATGGCGAGCTCACCGCGCTCGACCGTAAAGCTCGCGCCATCGAGCGCGTGAATGCGGGCGTCACCCTCGCCGTATGCTTTGACGACGTCTTTGAATTCGATATAAGCCATCGATTAATTCCCATCTGGTCGGATAACTCTTTAGTATTACCCATTTCGCACCGACCAAAAAGGGACAGGTTTATTTTGGCAGGTTTTATATGGGGAAACGAGGGGTGCGGGCAGGCACCAGGACTGTCCACGGCAACCATTTGACCCAAACCGTATCCACCGCTATGATGCCACTGCGGAATGAATGTCTCCGTTGGGTGCGCCAGCCAAGCTGCCGCGTTACCCTAAACCGCCTTGTTGCTGATGACTTCTGCTGTTACGTGATGCCCCTAGACATCACGCCGCGGCAGGAGTCTTTTTTGTTTTGGAGGAGAAGTGTCGGAAAGCAGCACATCGAGCAGAATCAAACGTCTGCTCAACACCTATAGCGGTCTTGTGCTTATGGGTGCCGTCGGAATCCCCGTCGGTATCATCGTTGGCGCCATCTGCGCGCTCTTTGGACGCGTGCTTTTGGCGATCGGCGCCTTCCGCGACGAACACATCACCCTGCTCCTCCCCTTCCTCGCCCTTATGGGCCTTGCCATCGTGTTTGCCTACCGCGCTTGGGGCAAGGGCACCGACCGCGGCATGAGCCTGGTATTCGACGTAGGCCACGGGCGTGAGGACGCCATCTCGCCGCGCTTGGTGCCGCTCATTATGCTGAGCACATGGGGGACGCACCTCTTTGGCGGCAGTGCGGGACGCGAGGGCGTGGCCGTGCAGATCGGTGCAACCGTCTCACATTGGATCGGCCGACGTCTACCTTTCCGAGACCCCGGCAACACGTTTTTGCTTATCGGCATGGCCGCCGGCTTTGCCGGGCTCTTTCGAACGCCCCTTGCTGCCACGGTCTTTGCTATCGAAGTACTGGTCGCAGGACGCATGGAATACCGTGCGCTGTTTCCCGCGCTTACAGCCTCGCTCGCCGCAAGTATGACCTCCGGTGCCCTGGGACTCGAGAAGTTCGAGGTCGCCGTTGTCGCCTCATGCGCGCTTGATCTCCCCGGTCTTGGACGGCTTGCGGTACTAGGCATCGCGTTTGGCATGGTAGGCGGTGCCTTTGCCTGGTGCCTTGCGCATGCCAAGACCCTTGCGGCGCGGCTGCTCCCCAACCCCTATGCGCGCATCGCCGCTATCGGCATCGCGCTATCGGCGATTCTGTTCGCACTGTGGCAGGGTCGATACTGCGGCCTTGGCACCAACCTGATATCGGCGGCGCTCAACGGTAACGGTAAGGTCGCCATCATGCCTTGGGACTGGGCGCTCAAATTCGTACTCACCATCGCCACACTTGCCGCAGGATATCAGGGTGGTGAGGTGACGCCGCTGTTTTCCATCGGAGCCAGCCTGGGTGTCGTACTCGCCGGGATTCTCGGCATGCCCGCCGAACTCTGCGCCGCGCTGGGCTACGCAGCCGTCTTTGGCAGCGCCACCAATACGCTGCTCGCACCCATCCTTATTGGCTGCGAAGTCTTCGGCTTTGGTAATCTGCCGATGTTCTTTATTGTCTGCGTCGTGGCTTACCTGTTCAACATGGATAAGTCGATCTACGCCCTGCAGAAGCGGGCGTAGAAAGATGTCCAAGCAGGTGGTCTCAACCGGAAACGGCGTCCCACTCTGAGGCTGTATTCCGGGACACGGTTTCCGCTTGGGGCGCCATTCGGAAAGCGCATCCCGCTTTAAAACGGAATTCCGGGACGCGGTTTCCGTCTGAGTCTCCATTCGGAAAGCGTGTCCCGTTCTTTCACGGCATCTTGGCTATGCAAAGTGTTCGAGCGCTAGTCCTCGTACGCGCCCTCAAGCCGAAGCAGCCACTCCTTGCGATCGAGCCCGCCGGCATATCCGTTAAGCGAGCCGTCGGCGGCAACCACGCGATGGCACGGCACGATAATCGAAATAGGGTTGCGAGCGACCGCAGCTCCCACCGCACGAGGAGACACAACGGGGTCCTCGTTCCCCGGCACCCGATGGCGGGCGGCGACACGAGCCGCAATCTCGCCATACGTGGCGACCTCGCCACGCGGAATAGCAAGCAGCTCAAACCAGACTTCACGCTGAAACACCGTGCCGATCATATGCAACGGCGGCGTATACCGAGGCTCCTGCCCTGCAAAATAAGCATTCAGCCAAGCCCACGAACGCTCAAGCACCGAAGAAGCCGCACCATGAGCCGGACTCGCCGACGACATGCCACCAGCACCGGAAACCGCATCGGCCCCTTCAACATGTTCGGAGTCTTCCCGGAGAAGCGTGGAGCCAAAGTGCTCCTGCCCCTCAAACCAAAGCCCCGTCAGACCGCGGCCATCAGCGGCAAGCAGGATTTCGCCCAAAGGCGAAGCAAACGTCGTCGTGACCACCAGCGGCTCCTTTCAAAACTCCGCACCATAATACCGCGAATTGTGCAGACGACTCCGCAGATACGTCTGGGCAGGATCGCAATTGCTTAAGCGAGGCCGCTTTCCCCAATCAAGCGGAGAAGACGCGGGGCTTCGACGCCAGAGCGGTACCCATGCCAGCTGAGCTCTAATACTTTTCCCGAGAAGTGAACGAGTAAAAACGAAGCCCCGAAGCATCCACACCTTTAGACCGTAAAACCGCAGGATTCGCGCAGCAAAACCGCAGGAAATAGCGGTCAAAATATGCCAATGCTTCGGGGGTCCAAAATAGGTCGTTCACTTCTCGGGAAAAGTATTCAACTTCAATTCACCCCAACCCCAAAGTCACCTCAGGCAGCAGGCGCGAAGCGCCGCAGCTGCCGTCACGGCCCCGCAGTCCCCAAAGGCGGCAGGCGCAAAGCGCCGAGGCCGCCGCCGGGACCAGGGCCCGCAACGGCCACGTGCCCTCACATCAGCCCAGCGGCCCCAACCAACAACGGCCCCATCGCAGGCCGCTCGCAGCCGAGTCACCGCAGGCGGGGCCGGGCTCAGCTTTCAGAACACTCCGCAGACCAGTGCGGCGCCTTGTCCGCGGCTCCGAAGGAGCAGGACAAGGC
>NZ_JBQHST010000003.1:0-97880 GCF_052066095.1 Collinsella sp. HCP28S3_B9 | reverse complement strand
CCCCGTGAGCCTCAGTCGCACCGCCTCGACGGCGCGTCCCTGGCCGGTGGTGCCGCCCTCTGACGCCGAGGGGGTGTCCCATCCCTGCCAGCCGACGCCGGAGACGTGGGCGTCGACCTGCACGGCCGAGCCGTCGGAGTAGTCGGAGCTGTCGAGCGAGACGATGAGGTCCTCGAGGGCGAGGCCGCGGCCGGTGGTGCCGGCGGTCGCGCCGTCGGGCACGGCGCCCTGCCAGCCCACGTTGGAGACGTGGGCGCGGTAGGTCAGGGACATGGGCTTCTTCTTGAAGGCGTAGTCGACGTTGGCCCCGTCGGACGAGGGGGCGGCGTCGCCCTTCTTGACGAGTCTGATCTGGACGGCCTCGGCGCTCCTGCCGAAGCCCGTGGTGCCGGCCTCCTCGCCGTCCTTTGCCCACGCCATCCAGCCGATGTTGGAGGCGTGGACGCGGTAGTAGACGTCGTAGTCCCTGGCGAGGGACCCCGTGAGCCTCAGTCGCACCGCCTCGACGGCGCGTCCCTGGCCGGTGGTGCCGCCCTCTGACGCCGAGGGGGTGTCCCATCCCTGCCAGCCGACGCCGGAGACGTGGGCATTGATTTGCACCGAGCCGTCCGAAACAGGGTTCAGAATGCTAACTTTGAGATCTTCCATGGCTTTAGACTGCCCCGTTGTTCCGGCAGTAGAGCCATCTCTTTTACTGCTCATCCAGCCAATATTGGAGACATGAGCCTCATATTGGATATGCATCTTACCGTCATCCACGTTTAAATAAGACCCATTGAAGCAGTAATTCATATCGCAGGAGCCATTAACGCCCGGAACATTGCCCCTGCTTGAATATTGCCAGAAACTATAGCTACCGGCATAGTCACAGTGCCAATTGTACTGAGCGACCCAATGGTCATAACCGTTCAGTGACGGAGAGTTCAAATAGTTGTTAAACCAATTAAGGTTTGCATAGATGCCCGATTTAAAACCAACGGCCTCCATGCGATTGCAAAATGTCTGCGCAATCTGAGCGAGCTTATCTTTGCTGAAATTCGGATCTTGCAAGATATAGTTATCCTCAAGATCGTAATAAATAGGAAGCGACGGATAATGGCCACCAAGCCAGGCAAGCGTTCGATCGGCTTCTTTATTTGCATCCGCTACAGAACGTGCATAGGAGTAGTAGTAGACGCCGTAAGGAATCCCGAGACGTTCGCATTCGGTAGCGTTCCGCTCAAACGTTGAATCGGGTTTGCCATAAACAGGGCCGACCTTGAGAATGGCAAATTCTATTCCGGCGGCTTTAACCTGATTCCAATCAATCGTCCCCTGAAAGTTACTGACATCGATACCACGCGCAACGGCACCATTGGGCAAAGCTTCGTCAGCCAAAGGCTGCGCATCGATACCCTCATTGCCAGCATCAGTAAGCACGCCGTTCGCGTAACGCCAAGAATTCGGCGCCAAAGAGTCAGCTTCAGGAGAATCCACCTGCACGGAATCATCCGCCGAGGCCTCACGAACAGAATCGTCAACGCCTGACTCATCAGTCCCGATTCCAGACTGATCATCAGAAACTGAGCCTGAGTCCCCATCTGGACGAGCAGCGTTCGCATCGTCACCATACCATTCGGTTGCTACCTGAGAACCCGAGTCGTCCTGCCCATCCTGAGAACTTTCACCTTGAAATCCGCAGTCGTTCGATGATTGCTGTACCGACTGTGAAGAAGCGACGGATTGGGCAGACAACGCGTATGCACAGTAAGGCTGAATGATTTGCGACCAAGCTATTAAAAGCGTGCAAACCAAAGCTGCAGACGCTTTGAGACGATTCATATATCCCCCGAGACATTGACTACTTTCGAAGACACCAAGTTATATTACCGCACTTCTAAACAAGCATTGAAGGCTTAAGGCGCAACGGTAGCATTTAGACAAAAAAGAGGCGCCCCCGTGACGGAACGCCTCAATTGGCTCTATGCAAAAGGCCTTGCGGCACCGATTACACGACCAGGAGCATAGACTGAGCGCTCGGTGACTCCAATTCCCGGCCACGAATCGATAATTCGACCATTTCCGATGTAGATTCCAATATGACCCTGGTAGTAGACCACATCTCCCCTCTGCATAGCAGAGGTGCTAACCGGCATAAATGTGTTGTTGCGATACCAATTCATGGAGTTATAGGTTTGCTCGGGCAACCAACGATGGTTATAGGGGTTATACCAACCCATATCCATGCCGGTCGCATACAGACATTGCAGCACCAAGCCCGAGCAATCAACTGCATCCCCCGGCCAAGAAGACCAAGGTTCGATATAACGAGTTCCAATGTATTCACGAGCACGCTGGATAAATGCATTGATGCAGTCCTGGCGCGAAGCGTTATAGGGAATGCGGGAAGGCGTGACGTACGTAAAGTATCCGGTGCAATATGAAGGAAGCTGCACGCTGCTGCAATTAACCTTTGGGTAGGATCCGGGAGTCTGGTAGCCCATATAACGATAGGTCTCAAAATAAGAATCGGAAGTTGAACCCGGCGCAGCGGCGCCCTTGGGGACAATCTTTACCTGCAAAGCCTGAACGGGAATTCCGAGCTTCGTAGTGCCTGCCGGAGATCCATTTTTGGTCCAGCCAAGCCATCCGTAATCTGAGATGTGAACGCGATACCAAACATCAAAGTAATTGGAAACATCGCCGGTCAAGCTGATCTTTACAGCTTGAATTTGCTGCCCTTGACCAACAGTTCCCGATGTAACCCCATCAGAAACAGCAGATTGCCAACCGATATTTGACACGTGAGCGGAGTACGAAATACCACCACTTACAGAACTATTAGAAAGCGACATTTGCATGGCTTCCATGGCACGATTCTGTCCAACCGTACCAGCAACACCGCCATTGCCAACAGGCGCTTGCCAGCCGAGACCGGAGCAATTTGCCTTAACGGAAAGCCCGGGGAGCTGAATCAAAGCCGCCTGATCTTGGGCAGGCGCGTCAGAAGAGCCCTTTGCAACTAACTTAATTTGAATTGCCTCAGCCTGCTTAGCCAACCCAACGGTGCCGGCTGCAGCGTCATTCTTGGCCCAACCAAGCCAACCATAATCCGCCGCATGAATACGGTAGTAAATATCGTATTTTGAAGCGTCGTTGCCGGTCAGTCTTAATTTAACCGCCTGAATTGCGAGACCCCTACCAACGGTGCCAGCATAGTCGGCACCCGAAACGTATGGCTGCCAGCCAATATTCGCAACGTGTGCCGACACTTCGACGGAGGCATCGATACCCTGCGTTGCAACATATAACGCCTGCAGAGAGCGGGACTTTCCTGTCTGGCCGGCGGTTTCACCGTTGCCAACAGGAGCCAACCAGCCCGCAGAAGCAACGTGCGCCTGAGATACAAGACCGATTCCAGGCGTTTCGATAAACGCATTGGCAGTGGAGCCAGGCGAAGACTGACCCTTGCTTACAAGTGCAATTTCAATACCGCACAAACCCGAAGAACCACCAGAAACGCCACATGCCTGACCATTTGACGTCCAGCCCGTCCAACCACTACCAGAGTCGCACGTTCGATACCAAATGTCGTAATTAGCAGCGAGCTGACCGCTCAGCGACATCTTAATCGCTTTAACAGGAGCTCCTGATGCTGCTTTGGCTGCACCGCCATCCGTTGACGAAGCGCCCCAGCCTGAGTACTCATCCATAACGGAATAAGAAATAGATCCGTTATCAGTTTGACCGGCAACGCTCAGGGAAATAGAGTTCAGCAGCCTAGCGCCCTTGCCTCCGATCGCGGCCTTTTGGCCGGAAGAGGAACCAAGACTCTCTCCAGAAACGGCAGATCCGGAAACCGTAACAGCATCTGGATCGCCGATAAAGACCTTGGCCGAAGAGCCGGGCGCTGCTCCGCCTTTCTCCACGAGAACCACTTTGACGGCTTCGATAGCCCTGCCCTTACCGGCAGAACCGGCGGCAGCACCATTGCAGGCCCAATCAAGCCAGCCTATGCCTGACACATGAGCGCAATACCAGATGTCATATTTCTCGGCCGCCTCACCGGTCAAGCGAATCTGGACGGCCTCGAGGCGTTGCGACTTGCCGGTCGTGCCGCAGTGCCCCTCAGACCACTGTTGCCATCCAATATTCGACACATGGCCACGAAGTTCAATAGAACCCGAATGGCCATACCAGTCAAGCTGCGCCTCGAGCGCCTCCATAGGAAGGGCCCTGCCGGTCGTCCCCGCAATAGCCCCGTTCCCCACGGGCGACATCCATCCAATATTCGATGAATGCGAGCGGACGGAAATCGAAGCAGGATCATCACTATGGTTCTTAAAAGGACAGGTAGTGTCGCCCGGGGCGGGGTCGCCCTTGGGCAGGACCGCGACCTGGACGGCCTGGGCGGCGCGGCCGTAGCCGGCCGAGCCGGCGTCGGCGCCGTCGCACGCCCAGCCGAGCCATCCGAACTCGGCGGAGTGGACGCGGTACCAGACGGTGTAGCGACCCGACAGGTCCGCGGACAGCCTGACCCTCAGGGCCTCGACGGCGCGGGCCTGGCCGGTGGTGCCGGCGACGGCGCCGTTGCCGACGGCGGGCTGCCAGCCGATGCCGGCGACGTGGGCCTCGACGGATATCGCGTCGGCGCCGAGGGTCTCGCCGGTCGACGCGTCGGACAGGACGAGGCACAGCGCCTCGAGGGGGAGCCCCCTGCCGGTCGTGCCGGCGACCCCGCCGCCGGCGACGGCGCCCATCCAGCCGATATTGGAGACGTGGGCGGAATAGGACAGCGAGAAGGCCGCGGCCTCATCGGGCCGCGCGGGCTCAGCCTGGGCTCCGTCGGCCTGGGAGGCCTCGGGCTGGACGCCGGACTCCCCGCCGGACCCCTCGTCGGCGGGCTGCGCCTCGACGGGGAGCGGCTGCGCGTCGCCCGAGGCGGCGGGGGCGCCGTAGGCCGCGGGCCCGCACAGGGCCAGGGCGGCCGCGAGCGCGAGGACGGCGGCGGCCCCGGAAACTCGTTTAATGGAGCGTCTCATGGAAAATCCCCCTAATCTAGCAACGGTTTAGAGTCTACTAGATTGGGGGGACGGGGGCCAAGCCGGATGGACTATTTGCCATTTGGCCAATGAGTGTTTACCGACGGCTGAAAGCAGCGTGGCTCAAAAATCAGTGCCCACCCAAAACTCTTTTAAACGAAGGACTCTCACTGTCAATCAAACTGTTTCCTATTGCATAAACAAGATCACTTGCCTCGTCTTTTGAGAAGCAGTCAGTATCTTCCATTTGCTTCAGCTGTTCATAAATACTGTCAAGGAATTCCTTCTTCGATAGGCTCTTATCGAATAACAGGCCTTTGTTCCCTTTTCGCATTGCGCTAATTCCAGCATTTCTAATGAAGTAAAAGCAATTACGAATATCGCTTTCATAAAGAAACACGTCGATAAAATCAGTCTCCAGCATGTCTTGCAACGGACCCGGATCACGAACGTAAAGAAACGATACCGCCTCTCCAGCAAGGAACCCATCAAAGGAATCGCAATAATCGCCGCGAAATAAGCCCGGCCGCATAGTCAAGCGATGTATGCACGGCTTTAATTTATTAATAAGTTCCCGATGGAATTCAACAGATAGGACATCCATAGACGGCCTCTCAATCCTTCACCTATCTAACGTTTCTAATAACTTCAACAAGCGGTGCCGCTAAACAAATAACTAAATAAGATCGCAGAAGCCATTGCCAAGAACACGCTCGCCAACGAACCCAGCAAATATACTTCAGCAAAATCCTTATCGCTTTCCAGCTGCTTAAAGCGCGCGATACTTTTTGCGGTAAAAATAAATGCTATAGCCGAATATTGGTTCAGCAAAGAAAGCGACGCGACAATCATCCTTTCAAATATTCCAATCCACTTGCCTGAATGTGCGGTTGTCGTATCCGCCGACTGCTCAACACCCGGGTTTCGAAGAGATTGGAGCACCTTTGCAATAACAATGCTACAAGGGCGTCCACAAAAGCACAGTGTCGAAATCCAAAAGAGCTCCGCTCCACGAGCGCCCAAGAGATTCAAAGCAATTGGCCGCATGGCCCACAAATAGCAACATAGAACGCTCAATATGAGCAGAATTATAATGTGCAGCACTTGATCGGCCAGAAAACTACCGACCGGCGAAAGGTCAAGTCCTGCAAACGCTCTTCTCAGGCTGCCATCGATAATCCAATGTGAAAGGGCAAATACTGTAAAGGACGCAGCAATGGCGGTTGCACTCGCCTCAAACAGAAGAGCTACTGTTGCTGCGGCGCCGGCCGCGTAAACTAAGCAGTGCATGGCAAGGGCAATTCTGCTGTATTCCTTCTCGCCTGCCATCTTATTCGACTGAAAATAAAAGTCGAACAGCATATGAAACAGAAGGAAACACCCGAATACTCTCATGCCATCTCCAGCTCATTAAGGAAATGAACGGCGAAAGCAGCCAGCTCTCTTTCTCTTACAACATTCGCGAGTCTAAGGCTTTTCTCAAGCCCCTGCCTCGTCTTCCCCATCGCAACGCCCATTTGCCCCGCAAGCCCTACATGACTAGCCCTGATGCTATCTACGTTGAGGTTGAGCGAGCTGCCCAACGCCACTGGCGCGCAATCGATCGGATTGCTTTTAGCGCCATACTTTTTGCCTATACGTGTTTCGAAGAGCTCAGTATACCTTTTGCTCAAAGTCGCGTCTGTGCCCTCGTGCAGCATTAGCGGCCGCAGCAACTCAACAACCTCGCAGTAATTACGCTGCGACTCGTTTCTGCGATCGATTATTTCCAGACAGCCCGCCGCGCACAGCTCTTTCTCACGCGAAACACCCGAAGCATCAATGATCTTCAAATTACTGTACTTATCTTTTTCGGACGCAGCAATTGCTCTGCGTGCACGATGGTATGCCGACCCGTCTTGCTCCGTCGACAATGCAGACTGCATCCGAGTTTTCCATTCTCCAACTCCGATACCACCCCTAAGATCAACCGTCTGGACGAGTATCTTGATAAATCTATATGCCAAGAAAGCGCCAGCCGTACTACGAAATAGGCCCTGCAATTCATCGCCCGCACTAAACATAAGCGGCATTTCGAGCTCAGTTTTAAACAGCTCGTTTGTGCAGTCCATAGCGTTCGCAAGATCTTCCTGCGCGCTTTGCCTCCTACTGTCCGAAAGACATCTCGAATGTCTCATATCAACCATGAGGGCCGAATAGCTATTGTTCATCAGGCTTCCTTTCCTCATGGCGATTATAGCAACTATTTTAGTTGCTTTCGCTCATTTGCAACGGTTTTAGTTTCTTTATGGCGGATGCAACTGAAATCGTTGCATTGTAATAGGCTATAATTCTTCCAAATCGCCTAGAGAAAGTGTTTGAATGCTGACCGTAATCGTGCCTACTTACAATGCCGAGCCGTATCTTTCTCAGGCTATAGGCAGCCTAGTAAACGAAAAGAATATCGAACTGGAAATCCTCGCAATCAACGACGGATCCACCGACAACTCGCTCGCCATTATGCAAGATTTCGCTGCGCGCGACTCGCGCGTTCGAGTGATCGATAAGGCAAACCAGGGTTACGGCGCAACCTGCAATCTGGGCATTCGCGAGGCAAAGGGCGACTGGATTGCCATCCTCGAACCCGATGACTGGATCGAGCCCGGAATGTACTCCGACATGCTTGCCTTTGCCAAGCGCGAATTTGGCGATCCGAACAAGCTCGATATTATCGAGACCCCGTATTGGATCATTCGCAACCCCGATACCCCCCAAGAGGTCAAGCTACATTGCGCATATCGCGGTCGCATTAAACCGCCTCGGCAACCGTTCACCATTCACGACGCTCCACACCTGCTGGCCCATCATCCGTCCATTTGGTCGGCAATCTATCGTCGCGACTTCCTGTTGCAAAACAATATCTGGTTTAAGGAAATCCCCGGCGCAGGCTGGGCCGACAATCCATTCCTTGTCGAAACGCTATGCCAGGCAAAGGCGATCGCTTACTGGCCCAAGCCGTATTACTGCTACCGCGAGGAAACACTCGAAAAGGCAGCCGCTCTGGCCAAGCGTGACCCCTTGATGCCGTTTAATCGCTGGAACGACATGGTCGATATTCTTGAGCGGCTCAACGTCACCGACTCCGCCGTCTGGACACCGCAAATCACACGCGGCTTCACCTATATGGGCATCATGATCGAGCACACCGGAATTGAGGGGCACCCCGAAATCGAGCAGGCCATCCACAGGATGTTCGAACGCATGCCGCAAGAACTGGTATTTGCCAATCCTCGCGTTACTCCCGCGGCCAAAAAGCTCTATGCCGAGTATATGGGCATCGCAAATCCTAAAATCAGCTACTGCGCATACGCCAAGGACCTCGTGGGTGAGGGCTTGTATAACGTGTGGAACAAGGGCCCCAAGCAAACTCTAAAAATGATTACATCGCACTTTGGTTCATACAACGCGCGCGCTGGAAAATAGTCTGATGGTCAACAAAGCAAGCAGAAATACCTCCATCGAAGCGCTGCGCTTATTCGCGGTTGCTGGCATCGCGATATTCCACACGTTTCAGTGGACCTTTCAAGCCGTCTGCGCCGGTCTACCGGAATATGCGCCGCTCGCCGTCTTCCCTTACTCCGGCACGCTCGGCTTCATCAACCTGCTGGGCTGCTGGGCCAACGAGGTCTTCTTTATGATCTCGGGATACTTCCTTATTCCCTCGGCGGTACGCGCCCTCCAAAACGGTTCATCCGCGCAGGGTCTCACGCTTAAATCGCTTGATCGCCTCAAAAAGATCGTCTTGCCCACGCTCTTTTATTGCGCCACCTGCCTGTTTGTTTCGATGTACGTCTATCCCCTACCAGAAATCTCGCTGCATGAGATTGGCTGGCTCACGTTGGGCATCGAGTTTATCTGGGTCTACGCCGTCTCCGTATTGCTTGTCCCAGTGATTGCGCTGATACGACAGCGAATCGGCAGCAAAAGAGCCCCGTTTGTCGTAGCGCTTCTTGTGCTCGCAACATTTGGAATCAACTGCCACATCGCGGCGACGGCAAACGAAGCGGCCGGTATCATTTTGTGGCGCAAACTCATGAGCGCCGTTACCTACCTGGTCGCGTTTATTGCAGCTGGAGAAATGCGCTTTGTCCTCGAATGCCACGGCAACGCATCCGGCGGTCAAAAATCCAAGATCGTACTCATCGGACTCGTTGCCGCCACCATCGCGCTCGCGCTTCTGCTATCGGCAAATAGCCAGTACAACACGCTCTGGAAGCTCTCCTTCAAGTCCACTTCCGTCATATCCTTTATCTTGGCCGCCGCATCCGTTGCCGCCGCAACGCTCCATCAGCCGCGCCACGAAACCTCAGCCGCAGATAAGACAATCGTGTCTCTCGCCGCAGGAACACTCGCTTTCTACGCCGTACAATCGTTTACCTGCAATGTCTGGCGCCCCATCTTCGACAAGGCAATCTACACCATGGCGACAGGCATCCAAACGGGAGAGCCCCGTCCAGCCGCCGCCATTCTGCTCGGAATCCTTATGAGCCTTTGCCTCGCGCTTGCCCTACTCCTCGTGGATATCGTACGCAGGGCCGTAGTCGAGGCCATCAAGGCCCACATGAACAGCTAGACGTCCTTCTGACTCCTCAGACCACGAAGCGCGCTTACACCTGAAACAAATAAAATCGCAAAGACAATCGCCCAATTCTTGCAGCCAAATACCGGAATATGAACGATCGCATGGTCATGCATAACAACGAAATAACCCAGAACAACAACCAGAGGCAGTGCCATGAGCAGCGACTGGATCAACACCTTTCGACGACGACCGCCTTGCGCGCCGCCCCGTATCGAGCAAACGAGCACGGCAACCCAAATCGCCAATACGGCAGCAAACGAAACAAGACAAACGACGTTCGAGATCATCGCATAACCAGCTGTTGAGCAAATGGCAAACAGCTGCGGGCTCATGTAATAAAACGCCTTCAAAATCTGAGGCCAGTCAGCCTGGGGCAACAGTGACGAAGTCCCATGCGCAGACCAAAGGCCCATCTCGCCCAGAACGTTCGAAAAGACCTCGTCCCAGCCCAGCACAAATGCCGCGACAACCCATTTCATCGCCCAGGTAAACACAAACGAAAGCCCAAACCCAAAGAGCGCCTGCAGCATCGTGACGACGCAACGCTTGGGGCGCTCACCCTTGGGGAGCGCAATGAAGGCGAAAAAGCAATGCAGGGCGACAACTGCGGCAGGAATCGTTAAAAAGTCAAGAAACGAAAACACGGCGCCCGTCGCTATCGACCAAAGGACAAGGCGGCTTGTGAAAACCCGTGCGTTCGGGGCCGAGCCCAAACGAAGGCTCATGCAAGACATCATGATGAGCGCCACAAAGAACGAGATGCACAGCAGCAGATCACCGATAAAATTGAAAAACAGGTTGGTCGAGAACAACAGGATTGCAAGGAACCCCAACGTCAATGGCTTTGAAATTCGCTTCCGCAAGGCAACGTAAGCGCAAGCGGAGCCGGCAATCGCCAGAGCGGCCGCAGGCACCACGACAACGTCGATACCACCAATAAACAGGCAGACATTCGTAAGTAGCTGCCATCCATGCCAATACCGGTAGTACTGCTGATGCGTAATCCCGCCGGCTTTCGTAACGTCATCAATCTCGGCAACAGTCATCGTCTTAAACGGAGAACCTTGGTCCTTTTGCTGTGCGACTTCAATGATAAAGCGATTGTTATCAAAGCAAACAGGACCAGCTGCAACACGGTGGTCGTAGATATACATGTCAGACAACAGGGCAGAGGACTCCGAACCCTGCGCATGTGACTCGACAACGGGCCTCGGCAGGCAATTCGCCGCGGTATTGCTCAGGACAAATGCGACCTGAAAAACCAAAAACAGCAACATGACCTTGACGGGAAGGCTATCGGCAAAGGAAGCTAAACGAGTTTTATTCACAGGGCATCCAAACAGAAAGATCGCGTCCACAGGAATCGGCACCTACGTAATACCACAATGCGCGCTTGAAATCTCGACACACGTCAACCAGGCTTGTAGCAAACGTTCTTGGTGATTAGCGGAACATTACCCGCGGGCGCCCGCCTACGCTTACAATAGTCGTGTCCCATGGGACACGTTGTTTATTCCGCAGGGCCGATATGCTGCCCACGCGAAAGGATATTCTCGTTCATGACTTCTACCCTCCCCGCCCCCATCGACAAGCTTGCCATCGTTGTCGTCACCTATAAGCGCCAGGAACTCCTGGCCAACTTGTTCGACTCCATGACCGAGCTCACGGCCGCGCCGTGGCGTATCGTGATTGTCGACAACGAGAATTCGCACGAGACCGAAGCCATGTGTGCCGCATTCAACGAGCGCCTCGCCAACCTGTGGGGCATCGACGCCGACCAACCCGACGCGCAGGGCGGCACCGACCGCGTCATCTACGCCCCGCAGCTCAAAAACGGCGGCGGTGCGGGCGGATTTTCCGCCGGCACCAAGTGCGCCTACGATCTGGGCGCCCAGTGGTTTTGGGTGATGGACGACGACGTGCTCGTCATCCCGGAGGGCATCGAACGCCTGGCCAAGTGGACCGACCGCTACGACGTCATCCAGGGTTCGCGCCTGGACTTTGACGGCGGCGCCTTCTTTTGGCAGTACCAGCTTATCCTTTCGCTTGGCATCCCCAACCCCATCGCTAAGTGGGACCTGGGCCCCGAGGGCTATCGCGCCATGAACCAGCTGTGCTTTGAGGGAGGCCTGTTCTCACGCCGCGTTGTCGACAAGATCGGCCTGCCCGACGCTCGTTTCTTTATCTACGGCGACGACGCCTGCTATGGCTATGTCGCCAGCCAACACTTCCCTGCCGTCGTAGTCGCCGATGTGGTGCTCAAGCGCGCCCGCGCCGTCTCCAACTGGGATATCGCCGGTAAGCGTCAGCTCAATTCCACCAGTGACACCAATCGCTACTACATCATGCGTAACCGCGGCTACTTGGCCCGCTACATGCAGATCTACGGTGATTACCACCCCATTTTGTTCCGTTTGGGCAATGTGGCGACCTTCTGCAAGGAGTTCATCCGCCTTGCCGCCGTCGACAAGTGCTTTAAGACCGGCATTCCGGCGCTGCGCCGCGGCATGAAGGATGCCCGCAAGATCATACGCGACCCCAACTGGACGCCCATGCCGCCCATGAAGGAAACCGAGTAAAGCCGGCCCTCCTATAACTTCTGACATGCGACGGCAACTCGTTGTCCATCAAAGCCAAACCCCCAGCGCATGCGGCCCACAGCAGGACGTGGCACGCGAATGTCGTCGAGACCGCTCCGTTCGATATTGAGCAATGCCTGTACCGAAAGAAGCTCTAGGCCCAACGCATCGACATCGGGGTCGTACAGCATGCTGACCGAGATCAGCGGGCGGCTATCCAATATGCCAAGCGTATCCGCCGCATCAAAGGTATTGACGGTCGGAAACACCTGGAAACCCCCAAGCTCCGAACCGTGCGCTCGTTTTGTAACGGGGTCGGCATACCCAGGCAACCCAAAACAAAGACCCTGCAGTGCCAAACGAAAAGCCAGCAGCAAATCCGACTCGTCTCCATCGACGCCCAAGTCATCAATAATTACGCCCAAAGCTCGCCTAACTGCACGCTCGTCTCCGCGGCAAAGAGCCTCTTGGAAATCATCGATAGCCTCGGCACTCTCGGCAGCGCACTCGAACCATTCGATAATCACAAGACGCAGCGCATACCGGAGCTCGTTATTGGGAAGGCGCAGGGCGCGGGGCAGACTGCCGTCCGTCTGGTGATCGGTCGCATCTGTCGTCAGGAGTCCACTCAGATACAAATCGGTCCAAATACCTTCCGCTGTCCCGGCATCAGGCTTCACGGCGTCTATGCACAGCGGCGCCTCAACACAGCCATACGGATTAAGCAAATCAAACATTGCCGCAAGCCATCTCAAATCCCAGGCGCCCACAGTCTCGTTCAGACAATCGGCATAGCAACATACATCAAAGCGCGTTGGCGGCAGGCAGCCCCGAGCCAAGAACTCAACCACACGCGTCGGGTTCGAACAATAGAACCCGCCAAACCGGTAGCCTTCGAACCATTCGCGCGCGCAAGCCAGTCTGTCGCTCTGACCAGTGTAATCTAGCAGCGCCCTGTTTTCGGCATCCGAAAAACCAAAGCGGCGATCGCACCAGCTCGACAAGGGCGAAGCCAAACAATACGGGCAGTTGCGATGCGCAAATGCCGCCTGTGCGGGGCCGGGTCGCTCCCCCATCAAGCAAACCAGCCGCAAAGAATCGACCGAAGAGACAATGCCCTCAAAGAGCAGGCGGTCAAGCAACTCGACAAAGCACGAGCCATAGGCGCCCTTCGCCTGCATATGATTCGTAAACGCCGCGTCATACCCATCAACCAGCAGCACAACCTGTTCATCACATGCCATACGGAGGAGCTTGATTAACACCCCAAGAGCCGAATCGATTTCATCAGAACCGGCAACACCGCGCGCTACGCGCTCGATATGGCGCACGTCGCTGCGCGCTAAATCGGGAACGTCCAGCAGCGGCAACAGACGAGCGCACTCACGAGCGACGGCATCGCGCATGGCGGCCTCGGCATCGGCGCCTCGATAGGAGGAAGTGGAAAAATCCAAAGCAATGACCGGATAGCGTGCATACTCATCACGATAGACGCCATCTTCTGCGTCCCATATTTTGCTACCGATGAACAGATTCATGCTCGACGAGCCGGGCACAGGACGCTCCAGATAACATTTGAGCATGGAGAGGTTCATACTCTTGCCAAAACCATGAGGCCGACAACAGAGCGCCACAGTCGATTCGCAATCTAAGATATCGGCAATAAACATGGTCTTATCAACTAAAACACAATGATCGGCGGCGTCGGCAAAATCATGAATATCAATCGGCAGAACAGCATTTCCGCCGAGATTGAGCAACTTCACGCCAAAGGTGTTATCAATATCATACATTGCCTGTTCAGACACCGTTTTATCTCCCCTTTTAGAATAACGATGCCATTTTAGCGACCATCTTGATAACAATTTTATTGTTCAACAAATGATTCGGGTAACGGTAGAAATGACCCCATAAGGGGGGCATAACAAAACGATTCGCAACAAATAGGGGCCCAGTGCTATCGCATCGGGCCCCTATTTCAATCGCGAAGGCAAAACGCTCGCTGAGAGCCTACTTTTGAGCGTCTTCCTCCGCAGCATCTTTGTTTTGCTGGTCAAGTTTATGCTTACCGCTCACAATAGACGTAGCGCCCAATGTGGCCAAGCTCGCGCTGGCAAGGCTCGCCATCAAAATCAAGTCACCCGTCTTGGGCATGCTGCCCTTAGAGGACTCAGTCGTCGTGGCTGAAGCAGTCACAACCTTGGTCTTACCCTGGTTCTGGTCGGCGGCATCATCAACCAGGCCCTTGGACCCATTGTCGTCCGTGTGCTTGCCATCCTTATCAAGGCGGGGATCCTTCGATTCCGCACCGTCTGATTCCGTGCCCTTGTCGGAATCAGACCCCTTAGAACCCTCGTCCTTCGAATCGCCCTTAGCATCCTCGGTCTTTTCCGTAGCGCCCTGGTCGGAGCCATCCTTCTTGGAAGACGAGCTGCTGTTGATGTCAACCATCAGCGAGGAGCCAAACATGGAGCCAAGTTGTTCGCTCGCAGAGGGTTTGCCATTCGTCGACGGGTCGCTCGAACCGGCAGTCGATCCACCGGCGGAAGAACCAGACCCTGCCGCAGCATCTGCGGAATTCGAAGGCGAGGCAGACCCCGCGCTGCCGCCCGATGCGACATCGCCATTTCCGTCGCTTGCTCCGGCATCGTATGAAGGAGCATCGACGGTATCCTCGTCAGCACCATTGGTATCGGCACTAGGCCCAGAGGGAGCAACGGGAGCGGCGGGCGCCTGGCTAGGCGCTGGAGTCACGGGCTTGGGCTCAGGCTCGGGTTCAGGCTCGACCGGCGGCGTCGCCGCGGCCTCGTCCTCGGTAATATAGACCAGGCAATCCTTAAGCTCGTTCTTGTAACGGTTCTTCCAGCCCTCGTGATATTGCGGCTGGCTCGAGTACTTACGGGCAACGTTATTGACCACGCTGCTGGAAAGCGCCGTCACAAATTCACGGTCGGTCATATCGTTTGTAAGATTTGCCCAGCGGAAAAAGTCCTGGCAGCCATAGGTGCCGCACATGTTGGTGATGCTCCACACCATACCCTTGACGCAATCGGCGCGGCCAGAGATATCAATACCAAGCGCGCTCTTGAGCCAGGCCTCGGTCACCGCGTAATAGGAGTTGTATGCATATGAATCTTGCAGCGCCGAAAACTCAGCCGGATCGGCGTTATAGGCACCTTGGAAGGCATCCTGCGCAATGCGGCCCAGCTCCGTCAGCTGACCGTTCGAATACATGGGGTTGCTTGCGTTGGAGATATCGCTCCCGCGGTCAATTGCAGACTTAAGCATGCCGTACTTGGCAGGATTGTAGTTGTAGACCTGCTTCATAAACGGAATGAGCGACCAACGACGGTCGAACTGGTAATAGCCCAGCGCGTTATAGCCGTCGCCGTACGAAAAGCCCTGGTTATAGTTGCCGTGGCTCTCATACTTGGTAAAGTACTTCATCTCGCTGGTCACATTGACAAACGAGACACCTTGGACCGACCTCAGCACGCCCGAGAAAGACTGCTGGGTATAAAGGCCCTTATCGATATCGGTGGCATCCGAGGCAACGCCCGGCGTGGGCTCATCCGCAGCAGCGGGCGCGGGCGCGGCAACGGCGCCAAACGAAAGAGCCAGCGTCAATCCGGCAACAATCGCAGAATGCTTGGGCTGCATAAGATCCTCCTTGCATTGGTGTAGTTAAAGTGCAGTTTGCAAAGATAGATTTAAGTATCGCAGCAAGACCGATGTCGTACAACAGCAACTCGACAAACGGTAACGCCCTCCGCGAAATCTTGAGGAATTGCGCTCGAGTTACAGCTTGATATCGAAGTTAATCTCGGGTACGGCCGCTAAGTCGGCCAACGTCACGCCGTCGACGTACTTTTCAATCACGTCGTCCAGACCGCGCCAGAACTTCACAGTAGAGCACAGATCGCTGCGAGTGCAGTTGTTATCGATGCCATCGCATGCGACGGGCGCCGTGCTGCCCTCGACAGCGCGCAGTATATCGCCGGCTCGCACCTCGGCCGGGTCCACGGCCATCATGTAGCCGCCGCCCTTACCGCGCACACTCTTGAGCAGGCCCGCCTTCATAAGCGGACGGACCAGCTGCTCCAAATACTTTTGCGAAATATGCTCACGGTCGGCAATCTCGCGCAGGGCGATTTTGCCCTCGGCGTCACCGAGCGCCGCGATATAAATCATCAAACGGAGGGCATAGCGGCCCTTAGAAGAAATGAGCATACCTACCCTCCCGGTGCGCTTGAGACAAAATCATCAGCAGAGTTTGCCCCAGATGCCAAGCGTGTGGGACAGACGATCCCGATTATTATGTCCCACATCTGAAAAGTCGAGTGGATTAGTCGGGTTTTCCCTTGACTAACGCCGAACCCATAGTAACTTTATTCCGAGAAGATTCCTAGGGTTTAGTACACCTATGAGTACACCATAAACAGAGAGGGACAGCATGAGCGCAAATCCGCTGCTTTCCATCGAAGGTCTGACCGCCTCCGTGGACGAAAAGACCATCCTCCACAACGTCAACCTCAACGTCGCCGCCGGCGAGACCCATGTGCTGATGGGACCCAACGGCGCCGGCAAGTCCACCCTCGGCCACTTGGTCATGGGCGACCCCGTCTACACCGTGCAGAACGGGCGCATCGTCTTTGACGGCCAGGACATCACCGAGCTCACCACCGACAAGCGTTCGCGCGCCGGCCTGTTCCTGAGCTTCCAGGCTCCGGTCGAGATCCCGGGCGTGCCGCTGTCGAGCTTTTTGCGCGCCAGCATCGCCGGCCGCCCCGGCCTGGAGATGAAGGGCAAGGAATTCCGCCGTCGCGTCAAGGAGCTCGCGGCCGAGCTCAACATGGATACCGCTTACCTCAACCGCGAGCTGGGCGTAGGCTTCTCGGGCGGCGAGAAAAAGAAGGTCGAGATGCTCCAGCTTCTGCTGCTGCAGCCCAAACTCGCCATCCTGGACGAGACCGACTCCGGCCTGGACGTCGACGCCCTGTCCACCGTCAGCCACGGCATGGACGCCTACCGCAAGAGCTGCAACGGTTCCATGCTCATCATCACGCACAACACGCGCATCCTGGAGCACCTGGATGTCGACCGCGTCCACGTTATGGTCAAGGGCCACATCGTGCGCGAGGACGACGCCTCGCTGATCCCCTGGATCGACAAGAACGGCTTTGAGGCCTTCGAGCGCGAGGCCGCCGAGCAGCGCGCCCAGGCCGAGGCCGTCGCTGCCGAGCAGCAGGCGTAAAGGGGCGACGCAATGACCAAGAACCGCACCGAGGTCGCGGACATCGACCGCAGCCTCTACGACTTCACCTATGGCGAGGAGGGATTCGAGCGCCTCGACGCCGGCATCACGCCCGACATCGTGCGCGAGATCAGCGCCAAGAAGGACGAGCCGCAGTGGATGCTCGACCTGCGCCTCAAGTCCCTCGAGATTTTCAACCGTTTTCCCGACCCGACGTGGGGCCCCTCCATCGAGGGCCTGGACATGGACAACATCGTCACCTACGTCAAGCCCAACACCGACCAAAAGCACGACTGGGAGTCGGTGCCCGACGACATCAAGAACACCTTTGAGCGCCTGGGTATCCCCGAGGCCGAGCGCAGCTACCTGGCGGGTGTCGGCGCGCAGTACGACTCCGAGCTCGTCTACCACAACATGCAGGACACGGCGTCCAAGATGGGCATCGTCTACTCCGGCATCGAGGAGGCCCTGCACGACCCGCAGTGGGAGCCGCTCATCCACGAGAAGTTTATGACGCTCATCCCGCCCACCGACCACAAGTTTGCGGCCCTGCACGGCGCCGTATGGTCGGGCGGCTCGTTTGTCTACGTGCCCAAGGGCACCAAGCTCGATTTTCCGCTGCAGAGCTACTTCCGCCTCAACGCCAAGGGCGCCGGCCAGTTTGAGCACACGCTCATCATCGTCGAGGACGACGCCGACCTGCACTTCATTGAAGGTTGCTCCGCGCCCAAGTACAACGTGGCCAACCTCCACGCCGGTGCTGTGGAGCTCTTTGTGGGCAAGCGCGCACACCTGCGCTATTCGACCATCGAGAACTGGTCCAAGAACATGTACAACCTCAACACCAAGCGTGCGCGCGTGGACGAGGACGGCGACATCGAGTGGATCAGCGGCTCCTTCGGCAGCCATGTGGGCTACCTCTACCCCATGAGCGTGCTCAACGGCCGCCGCGCCCGCTCGAGCTTTACCGGCATCACCTTTGCCGGCGCCGGCCAGAACCTCGATACCGGCTGCAAGGTCGTACTCAACGCGCCCGATACCTCGGCGACCGTCGAGACCAAGGGCATCTCCAAGAGCGGCGGCATCCAGACCTTCCGCAGCTCCATCGTGGCCACGCCTAAAGCCGAGGGCTCCAAGGCAACCGTGAGCTGCCAGTCGCTCATGCTCGACGACCAAAGCCGCTCCGACACCATCCCCGCCATGGACATCCGCGCCAAGAACGTCGACATCGGCCACGAGGCCACCATCGGCCGCATCGGCGACGACAAGGTGTTCTATCTGATGAGCCGCGGCATCTCGGAGGAAGAGGCCCGCACCATGATCGTCAACGGCTTTGCCAACCCGGTCTCCAAGGAGCTGCCGCTGGAGTACGCCGTCGAGATGAACAACCTGATCAAGCTCGAGATGGAAGGAGCGATCGGATAATGAAACAGACCACCAACACGCCGAACGCATTTACGTCATCCGAGCTTCTGCAGTGCGACGTATCGGGAGCGACGAGCCCGACGACGCGTACTAAAGGTACGCGCGGAGGGTCGGAGCCCCGAGACGGCGTGCTGCAGGAGATTGGGGGCGTCAACGCGATGCCGGCCGCCACATGGGGCTGGCTCAAAATGAACCAGACCAAGCTTGAGCTTTCGGACGAGCTTGCCGCCGCTCCCGCCGAGGCCATTGAGGTCGAAGGCCTGGACGAGCAGATCCATGGTGCGGCCGACGCCTTCGACGCCGCCATGGAGGCCATGGCCGAGCGCTTCCCCGAGCGACGCACCTCAGCCCCCGGCGACGCCGCCGACCGCGCCCGCATCACACCCGAGACCGAGCTCGACGTGCCCGCCACTTCCGTCTACCAGGCCGGCGCCATCAAGCTCGAGGAGGAGCTCTCCCCTGCCGAGGCCTTCGAGACCGGCATGGGCGAGGCCGCCTACGCCTATCTGGCCGACCATGCCACCAAGCGCATCGTCATCGATGTGCCCGCATACGGCCGTGCCACGGTTACCGTGCGCGTGAGTGGCGTCGACGCTGCGGCTGCCATCGCCGCCATCGATGTCGTTGTCCGTCCGCAGGCAACGCTCGACCTGCAGATCGCCCTGGACTCCCCCTTCGACGGCGAAGGCGTCGTGGGCTCCGTGCTGCGCGTGTGTGCCCACGAGTACGCCACCGTCAACGTGACCTGCACGCAAACGCTCGACGACAGCTGGATCGCACTCGACGACACCGGCCTGTTCCTGGACGAGGGCGCGCGCGTCAACGTGCAGCACACCGTACTGGGTGCCGGCGCCAGCGCCACCGGCCTTGCCGGCGACCTGCTGGGCGATACCGCCAAGGTGATGATCGATACCGATTACCTGGGTGCCCGCCAGCAGGTGCGCGACTTTAACTACGAGCTTCGCCACCGCGGCCGCAAGACCGAGTGCGAAATCGATGCCAACGGTGTACTGACCGGCACATCCAAGAAGGTCTACCGCGGCACCATCGACCTCGTGCACGGCTGCAAGGGTGCCGTCGGCACCGAGCGCGAGACGGTGCTCTTGGCCAACAAGGGCGTCGACAACAAGACCGTTCCCGTCATCCTCTGCGACGAGGACGACGTCGCCGGCAACCACGGCGCCACCATCGGCCACGTCCGTGACGAGCAGCTGTTTTACCTCGCCTGCCGCGGCCTTGACCAAAATGCCGCCGAGGACCTGTTCATCCGTGCCAAGCTGGAGGACGCCGCACTTTCCGCGACCGACGAGCGCACCCGCGGCGCCGTCGTCCGCCTGGGCAACAACCTGATCGATAACTTTGAGGAGGAGCTCGCATGATCGACACCGAGCACGTTAAATGCGATACCTGTACTGCCCCCGAGCCCATGGAATTCGACGCCAGCGACGAGGCCTCGCGCGGCTGGCCTACCGTCGACATCGAGACCAACCCCTACAAGGCGCAGTTCCCGCTGTTCCAACAGCACCCCGAGATTGCCTTCCTCGATAGCGCCGCCACCGCGCAGCGCCCCGCCTGCGTGCTCGACGCCGAGCGTGACTTCTACCAGCGTATGAACGCCAACCCCCTGCGCGGCCTGTACTCGCTGTCCGTCGAGGCCACCGAGGCCATCGCGAAGGTGCGCCAGCAGATCGCCGACCTCATCGGCGCCTCCCAGGCTAATGAGATCGTCTTCACCCGCAACACGAGCGAGTCGCTCAACCTGGTCGCCAAGAGCTTTGCGCCCACGGTGCTCGAACCCGGCGACGAGGTCGTCATCACCATCATGGAGCACCACTCCAACCTAATCCCGTGGCAGCAGGTCTGCCGCGAGACCGGCGCCAAGCTCGTCTACCTCTACCCCACCAAGACCGGTCAGCTCACGACCGAGGAAGTGCTTGCCAAGGTTGGCCCCAAGACCAAAATTCTGGCCGTGGGTCAGATCTCTAACGTGCTGGGCGTCGAGAACCCGGTCAAGAATCTCGGCAAGCTCGTGCACAAGTACGGCGGCTATCTGGTCGTCGATGGGGCGCAGTCGCTGCCGCACATGCCGGTCGATGTGGCCGATCTGGGCGCCGACTTCTTTGCCTTTAGCGCGCACAAGGCCATGGGCCCCATGGGCATTGGCGTGCTGTGGGGCAAGATGGATCTGCTCAACGCCATGCCGCCCATGCTTACCGGTGGCGAGATGATCGATTCGGTCACCGAGCAGGACGCCGCCTGGGCGCCCGTCCCCGAGAAGTTCGAGGCCGGTACGCAGGACGCCGCCGGTATCTTCGCCACGGGCGCG
Organism: Collinsella sp. HCP28S3_B9; assembly: GCF_052066095.1. NCBI lineage: Bacteria > Bacillati > Actinomycetota > Coriobacteriia > Coriobacteriales > Coriobacteriaceae > Collinsella > Collinsella sp. HCP28S3_B9. The sequence continues at coordinate 76,654 of NZ_JBQHST010000003.1, read as the reverse complement.
GCGCTTGATTACCTGGTCAACACGGTGGGCTACGAAAACATCCAGTCCCGTGAGCAGGCACTCGTCCACTACCTGATGGGCGAGCTCATGCAGCTCGACTTTGTCCAGATCATCGGCTCCATCTATTGGGACAACCACCACGGGGTCGTCAGCTTTAACGTCAAGGGCATCCACCCTCACGACGTCGCGAGCATCATGGACATGGACGGCGTCTGCATCCGTGCCGGTCACCACTGCGCGCAGCCGCTGCTCACCTGGCTGGGCGTCGAGAACCTTGCCTGCTGCCGCGCCAGCGTGGCCTTCTACAACGACAAGGCCGATATCGATAAGTTCATCGCCGGCCTGTATCACGTTTGGAGCACGTTCAATGGGTAATCTGTACACCTCCACCACGTTTATGGAGCACAACTCCCACCCCGATTACAAGTACGAGATGGATGCGCCCACGCACGAGCACGACGGCATCAACCCCAGCTGCGGCGATGAACTCACCCTGCAGCTGCGTGTCGAGAACGATGTAATCGAGGAGGCCTCGTTTACCGGGCACGGCTGCGCCATCAGCCAGGCCAGCGCCGACATCATGGCCGACCTCATCACGGGCGAAACGGTCGAGGAGGCTCGTCGTCTGGCAGGGCTTTTCCTCGCCATGATCCGTGGCGAGGAGCTCTCCGAGGAAGACTTGGAAGACTTGGACGAGGCCGCTCAGCTCCAGGACATCTCACACATGCCCGCCCGCGTCAAATGCGCCGAGCTCGCCTGGCGCACCCTCGACGGCATGCTCGAGGGTCAGGCTAACCAGTAACGGATGCCCCGAATCCAAGGTTTTTGATTGCCGAGCCGCCCGATACGGGCGGCTCAGCTTTTTCATAACGAGCGCACGCGCAGCCACGCTTCCGGCGCCCAATCTTCATTTATCGCACGGCCAACCGCAAGCACAAGCGTTTTTCACAGTACCAAAGGCTTGCCACAGGGCCACGGGGCACGCCGAGCAAAGCGCCAGGCACCGTCCTACTAGGCTCCGGCTCGCCTCCTGCCTGCCGCAGACGGGTCCCATAGGGTGCGGCGTGCATTTTTGCGAGTATTCAGCACGCCAAGCTATGTGCATACAAATCACGAGCATAAATTAGCGCCTTCGAGCGCGTATATATTGCGTTTTAGAACAGGCATTACGGTCTACGGGGACGCAAACGCGTGCTTCGGGGCGTATTGGCAGACAAATAATTGTCTCGGGGCCCGCAAGTTGCAAGGCTATAGCAGTTCCGACAGCACTACGATGCTGAAAACTCCGCTTTTTGCACGGCGTGGACGGGGGTAGGCACGGGCAAAACCGGACTGAGCTATTGTTTTATGCAAGACGGCAATCATTCTATGCATATTTAGAAGTGTAGTTAACGTCCAAGCATTTAGAATGATGGTCCCAGTGGGCAGACAGCCCTATCCCAGGCTGTCATCAGTCCGCACCGCCGTTCGAGCACGGGCACGCACAATACGAGAAGCGGTACTTTTGCTTATCCCCGTATACCGCTCAATCTGGCGCACCGTAAAACCAGCATCGTGCAAGCCAAGAATAACGATATTGCGCTGCGCCGGCGGCGCCGCTTTAACCCCCTGGAGCGCAACCCCGCATCCCTTTGCCAACTCGTCGGCAAAGGCGCGCCGCCCCAACTCCATCTCTACTAAATCGCGCATCGCCGGATCGCCGCCGTCGGGCGTCGAAAGCGAATAGGCAATAAAGACTTTGGCAGAACCAAAAAGCTCAAGCACGCAAGAAGGATCGGAAAATCCCCTCCTAGCATCTGCCTCGTCACCGTCGTAAACGCGCAGATGCTCCGCAAAGCTGCTCCAGGGATACCGCTCAATTAGGTTGATGCCCGCATCCTGCGGATCGGCGTGAACGGAGCGAACAGCTTCCATCACCTGCCGGTCGGTATCGAGCGAACAGCGCTCAAAACGTTCCCGGAACAGGCAGCCCGAACGCCCGGTACGCTTATTGAAGCGACGAGCATACGTCAACAGCAGGCGTTGCATGGCTGCACTCATGTTGTCCTCATAATCCAAAAGTACCAGATCAACATGGTCGCCCATGAGGCACCACGCCACAATCGTTACCTGGGCATCGCGGCAGCAGTCGCGCATCAGCTCCAAAAACTCCCACCGGTCCTCGTCGCTCTCAAAGATCAGCTGACTGCCCATACCGCGGGCACAGACATGGTAAAAACCGGTGATCGTTTTCCAAACACGCTGCATGGCGCTCCCTTCGCCGGGATCTGCTTACCGTCCAATACATCACGATTGAAACGTGCCATCAAAACATTCACGCAAAATGGCACCCGTCGACGGTAAAAGGCTGCAAACCGACGGCGAATGGCATCATAACCACAGGCTAGACACCGCAACAGGGGCAAGAACTAACCAATAACTTGACCAGAACTGACCCCCTAAAACGTAACGCATAACCGCAACCAAGCTTGTTAAATCGTTTCAATTGAAAGTTCCGCGTTTCTCGCTACGAAAACTGCGCCGTTCGCCGAATATTCCGTGCATTTCGCGGTATTATAGGGGCTGCATGTCATGTCCCTTTCGAAGGGTCGCCCGGCAATCACCAGCCACGACCTCCAGACGGGACGCCAACACGATAGAGAGGAGAGGCATGCAGTACTCACAGGAAGTGGAGAACATGTGCCCCGTTGCCAAGGGTGCATACCACGGCCCCGCACCCATCCCCGAGGAGGGCAAGTGGGTCCAGGCTAAGGAGATTTCCGACATCTCCGGTCTTACGCACGGTGTGGGTTGGTGCGCACCTCAGCAGGGCGCCTGCAAGCTCACGCTGAACGTCAAGGACGGCATCATCGAGGAGGCCCTCGTTGAGACCATCGGCTGCTCGGGCATGACCCACTCTGCTGCCATGGCTTCCGAGATCCTTCCCGGCAAGACCATCCTCGAGGCCCTCAACACCGACCTCGTCTGCGACGCCATCAACGTTGCCATGCGCGAGATCTTCCTGCAGATCGTTTACGGCCGCAGCCAGACCGCGTTCTCCGAGGGCGGCCTGCCCGTGGGCGCCTCCCTCGACGACCTCGGCAAGGGCCTTCGCTCTCAGGTCGGCACCATGTTCGGCACCAAGGCCAAGGGCGCTCGTTACCTCGAGCTCGCTCAGGGCTACGTCACCCGCATGGCTCTCAACGACAAGAACGAGATCATCGCGTTCGAGTTCCTGAACCTCGGCAAGTTCACCGACGCCGTCAAGGCCGGCAAGACCCCCGAGGAGGCCATCGCTGGCGCCATGGGCCACTATGGTCAGTGGGAGAACGCCGCCAAGTACATCGACCCGCGCACCGACGAGGAGACTCACTCCGTCGCCAGCGTGTTCCCGGTTCACGAGTAGAAAGGGAGGGAAATAACTATGACTGTTACGTTCGAAGGTTACGAGCGCCGCGCTGACAAGATCAACAAGTGCCTCGCCGACAACGGCATCGCCTCCCTCGAGGAAGCTCTGCAGATCTGCACCGACAAGGGCTTCAACCCGCGTGAGATCGTCAACAACACCCAGTCCATCGCCTTCCAGAACGCCGAGTGGGCCTACACCCTCGGTTGCGCTCTCGCTGTCAAGCGTGGCGCCAAGAACGCTTCTGAGGCTGCCGCCATCATCGGCGAGGGCATCCAGGCCTTCACCGTTCCCGGCTCCGTCGCCGAGGACCGCAAGGTCGGTCTGGGCCACGGCAACCTGGGCGCTATGCTGCTCTCCGACGACACCGAGTGCTTCGCCTTCCTGGCCGGCCACGAGTCCTTCGCTGCCGCTGAGGGCGCTATCGGCCTGGCTCTGAACGCCAACAAGGCTCGCAAGAAGCCGCTGCGCGTTATCCTCAACGGTCTGGGCAAGGACGCCGCCCAGATCATCGCCCGCATCAACGGCTTCACCTATGTGAAGACCCAGTTCGACTACTACACGGGCGAGCTCAAGGTTGTCGAGACCATCCCCTACTCCGATGGTCCCCGCGCTGCCGTTAACTGCTACGGCTCCGACGACGTCCGCGAGGGCGTTGCCATCATGTGGCACGAGAACGTCGACATCTCGATCACCGGTAACTCCACCAACCCCACGCGCTTCCAGCACCCCGTCGCTGGCACCTACAAGAAGGAGCGCATCGAGGCTGGCAAGAAGTACTTCTCCGTCGCCTCTGGTGGCGGCACTGGCCGTACTCTGCACCCGGACAACATGGGCGCCGGCCCTGCCTCTTACGGCATGACCGACACCATGGGCCGCATGCACTCCGACGCCCAGTTCGCCGGTTCCTCCTCCGTGCCTGCGCACGTCGACATGATGGGTCTCATCGGCATGGGCAACAACCCCATGGTCGGTGCCACCGTCGCCTGCGCTGTCGCCGTCGAGGAGGCCCTCAAGGCCTAATCGCGCCCGCGCGATGCTCATATAGTTGAGCTTCGGAGCCGCTATCCACCCGGGTAGCGGCTCTTTTTTATTCCAAAACAGCCAATCGCTTTGGATTGCTCCACGAAAACGGCCCATCTACTACGTTTAACCCGCGCAGGTCGACCATAGCCGGGTTTTTTGAAAATCAATAAGCCGTCTACCTGCGGTTTTAATTTTGTGATTCTCGGTATGGTTGGGGGTGACCGCTCAAACGTAGTAGATAGGCCCATTTCGTGGCGAGCGGATCGACCCGAGGCGCAGGACAGCTCGTAAAGCCCCGTCTCAAATTGACTAATCCAAAATAGATATCCGATATATCAGTTGCAGCGAAATACGAGATGCCCGGAGACGAAGTCAGCGAATGCGTATGACGTCCACCTGCCATATTCGCCCTTTACCGAATAGCGCGGCCTTTGCATCGCATTAGTCGATCACCCATGCGAAAATGCGCCGGACGAGAAAGGAATCCGATGGAATCGACTGATGTACTGGTAATAGGATCTGGCATTGCGGGCCTTTGTGCCGCCATAGAAGCGGCACGCGCGGGCGCGACCGTTGCCGTCGCAAGCGCCGGCAAGACCATGAGCGGATCGAGCTTCTTCCCGGGCACCTGGGGCCTTGGCCTTATTGGCCCCACCGACGCGGCCGACGAGCAGGACCTCGTCGACACCATCCAAGCCGTCGGCGGCGGTGTCGCCGACCCTACGCTCGTCCAGACGTTCGTCCACGGTATTCCCCAGGCCATCCAATGGCTCGAGCAGGATCTAGGTGTTGAGCTCCAGCGTCCGCAAAGCGCCGAGAGCGCCCAGCAAAAGCAATTTATCCCCTGCTTTGACCATAAGACACGCAATTGGCGCGGCCTCACCCGCAAGCCCCTTGAGGACGCGTGTACGGCCCAGATCAAGTCTCTCGGCATTCGCCTACTCCCCCGCTACGAGCTCATAGACCTTGTTGAGGACACAACCGGAAAGATTATCGGCGCCGTACTCTACGACCGCACAAACGAGCATCTCGTGCCTATGGCAGCTAAGGCCACTATCATCGCTGCGGGCGGCACGGGTGGCCTGTTCGAGCGAAGCCTCACTTCCGCCGACGTGCTCAGCTCCTCGCAGGCCATCGCGCTGGCACACGGCGCAACGCTCACTAATATAGAGTTCATGCAGATGATGCCGGGCTTCATCGAGCCCAAGCGCAACCTTGTCTTTAACGAGAAGACCTGGCGCTACGTACATGTAGACCAGCCGGTCGATATCGCCGACGACAAGCTGGACGATCTACTTGAGCAACGCTCCGGATATGGTCCTTTCACCTCGCGCTTGGCCTCCCGCGCCATCGATCTTGCCATCGATCAAGCGGGTACCGAAGGTCTGGCGCTCCACTACGATTTCCCCCGCGAGGACGTTCCCGAGTTTGTGCAGACCTTTGCCACCTGGCTACAAGACGAGCACGGCATCGCGCCGACCGACGAGATGCGTGTGGCGATGTATGCCCACGCCGCCAATGGCGGCATCAAAATCGACAAGACCGCATACACGGGCGTTGAGGGCCTCTATGCCTGCGGCGAGGCGACAGGCGGCATGCACGGGGCCGATCGCATTGGTGGCCTGTCAAGCGCCAACGGCATCGTGTTTGGGCGCATCGCGGGCGCCTCGGCAGCCCAAGCAGCACAGAATGCACCTGAGGTGGCCCCAAAGGCGGATGTCGCCCTCCCCCAGTATGGCATTGCCACAACAGACGCCAATCGCCTAACCCGTAGCCTCAAGCACACGATGAGCACCTACTGTATGATCAACAGGACCGAAGCAGGCCTCTCCAAGGCGCTGCAAGAGCTTGAGGGCTTGAAGACGGAGGCAACGACCTTGAGCACACAGAAAGCTCAGGACAGCGAAATCGCAGCCCTCGCCCGCCTGCAATCGCAGATTCAACTAGCACAGGAAATGGTCAAAGCCATGCGCAAACGGACCGAAAGCCTCGGATCGCACTATCGAGCTGACTAAACTGGACACTCATCTAAAGCAGAACACAACTAATCGACATCTATGGGCCCCGTGAGCTCGAGATGGCACGGGGCCCATTCGTGTCCGCGCGGCAGCGTATCCTTATTCTGAATACAGAGCAGGCAAAGCCCGCACAGACAATAGACCAGCGGGGAGGAGATGTGGACAGTCGTGATATCGAGAAGTGGCGTGTCAAACTTGATAGCTTCGCCAATGTGGAAGACGGCGTTGAGTATTGGCTCGCACGCGATTTAATGGAACCCATGGGGTACACTCGATGAGAGAACTTCGCCGAAGTTGTTAAGAGGGCAAAAGTCTCGTGCGAAACAAACAAAACTCCAGTTGATTCCCATTTTCGTGATACCACGAAAATGGGAACAGCCGGTGTCGCCGCTCGCGCGGTTAAAGACTACAAACTTACTCGCTATGCATGCTATTTAATCGCACAGAACGGAGATTCAAACAAGCCAGAGATCGCGCTCGCCCAGGCATACTTTGCCGTGCAGACGCGCCGCCAAGAGCTCATAGGACAGCGCTTCGCAGAGATTCAGCGCTTGCAGGCGCGCCACTCGCTATCCGATTCAGAGAAACAGCTCTCGGGTCTTGCGTTCAAACGCGGCGTGGACTCCTAAGGATTCGCGATCATCAAGTCGAAGGGCGATGAAGCGTTATTCGGCGGCAGAAGCACGGCGGAAATGAAGCAGCAGCTCGGCGTACCCAAGAGCGCGGCATTGGCGGACAGATTAGCCGATGTCCTCATCAAAGCAAAGGACCTTGCGAACTCGATGACGGCCTTCAACGCCGAGGAACACGACCTGTACGGTCTGGACCAGATCAAGCAAGAGCACGTCGAGAATAACACAAGCGTACGTGGCAGCCTCATCGACCGTGGAATTGTCCCCGAGAATCTACCGCCTGCCGAGGATACAAAGAAGCTCGAACGTCGCGTGAAAGCAGACGAGAAAAAACTCAAGGGGGGCACAGACGGATTCACCGACCCCCAGGGCAGGCTCGACTTGTAAAGCGTCTGTGCCCTTTCGGGTTCGACCCCATGCGAGGTCAACAAAAAAGACGGCCAACTTTCGCTGACCGTCTTAACATGCTTTGGTGGGCCGTCAGGGGGTCGAACCCTGGACCTTGGGATTAAGAGTCCCCTGCTCTACCAACTGAGCTAACGACCCAAAGCTAAAGTCCGTAGTGGCGGACTTTAGAGGAGATATCGTGTGGTGGGCCGTCAGGGGGTCGAACCCTGGACCTTGGGATTAAGAGTCCCCTGCTCTACCAACTGAGCTAACGACCCGATATCAACACGAAGCAAGAACTGGGGTGGGTAAAGGGACTCGAACCCTCGACCTACGGGACCACAACCCGTCGCTCTAGCCAACTGAGCTACACCCACCGTGTCCTGTGCGCTTCGCGCTCGACTATTATTGCAAGGAACGCCACGCGACGCAAGCCCCAATTTTCAAGAATTTTGAAAAGAGTTTTTCGGATCCATTTCGAGCAAATCCCACCGGTTCCACAGGAGTAAACTTGCCCCACCCCGATGTTCGAAAGGACAAGCATGAAAGAACTCTCCAATCGCACGGCAACGTTTACCGATTCGGTCATCCGCCGCATGACGCGCATCTCCGATATGTACGGCGCCGTCAACCTCTCGCAGGGCTTCCCCGACTTTGATCCCCCGGCGAAGCTGCTCAAGAGCCTGGGCACCATCGCCACCGATCCCAAACCGCTCTACCACCAGTACTCCATCACCTGGGGCTCCCAGGCCATGCGCGAGGCGCTTGCCGCCAAACAGGAGCACTTTATGGGCATGCCGATCGACCCCAACCAGAACATCGTGGTCACTTGCGGCTCCACCGAGGCCATGATGGCTGCCATGATGACGGTTACCAACCCCGGCGACAAGGTCGTCATCTTCTCGCCGTTCTACGAGAACTACGGCGCCGACACGATCCTTTCGGGTGCCGAGCCCATCTACGTGCCGCTCAACCCGCCCACATTCGACTTTGACCGCGAGACACTCGAGGCGGCCTTCCGCGACAACGACCCCAAGGCCATCGTCCTGTGCAACCCTTCCAATCCCTGCGGCAAGGTCTTTACGCGCGAAGAGCTCACCTTTATCGCCGGTCTCTGCAAAAAGTACGACGCCTACTGCATCACCGACGAGGTGTACGAGCACATCGTCTACGCGCCCCACGAGCACGTCTATATGGCCACGCTACCCGGCATGTTCGAGCGCACCATCAGCTGCAGTTCGCTATCCAAGACGTACTCCATCACCGGCTGGCGTCTGGGCTACACCATCGCCCCGGCCCAGATTACCGAGCGCATCAAGAAGGTCCACGACTTCCTCACCGTGGGTGCCGCCGCTCCCCTACAGGAAGCCGTCGTCACCGCCCTCAATTTCGACGACAGCTATTACCAGGAGGTCCTCGATCTCTACACAGCCAAGCGCGATCTGTTCTGTCAGGGGCTCGATAGCATTGGTCTTGAGCATAACGTGCCGCAGGGCGCCTACTACGTCATGATGGACATCTCTGAGTTTGGCTATGACAGCGACCTCGACTTCTGCGAGGACCTCGCGTCTAAGGTGGGCGTGGGCGCCGTGCCCGGATCGAGCTTCTTCCGTGAGCCCGTCAACCATCTGATTCGCCTCCACTTTGCCAAACGAGACGAGACGATTAACGCGGCGCTGGAGAACCTCAAGTCGCTACGCGATAAAATCAAGCCGCGCGGGTAAGGACGGCCCGGCAGCTAAAGCACCCAAAGAAGCCCCGCACCGCACGCGCGTTGTGGGGCTTCTTTTTATAGCGCTTTCTTAATTTGTTTAAAGCGCTATATTTTAGTCACGGAGCAACTCGTCCCAGGGGGAGGAATACTATGGCAGAGCAGCAGCTTATCGGAGCGCTCGAGGCCGGCGGCACCAAGATGGTCTGTGCCACGGGCTATGCAGACGGTACGGTTCTGGAGCGTGAGCAGATCGCAACCACGACCCCGCAGGAGACCGTTGAGGCCGTCAACGCATGGTTTGCAAACAAGGGCATCGCCGCGCTGGGCATCGGCGCCTTTGGCCCCACCGCAGTCAACCCTGCCTCGCCCCAATACGGCAAGATCTTGGAGACGCCCAAGACGGCATGGCGCTACTTTGACCTGCTGGGCACCATCCAAAACGAGCTCAATATTCCCTGTGGCTACGACACCGACGTCAACGTCGCCTGCCTAGGCGAGGTCACCTTTGGTTGCGCCCAGGGCCTCACCGACGTGGTGTATCTGACCATCGGCACCGGTGTGGGCGCCGGCGTGCTCTCGGGCGGCCAGCTCGTGCACGGCATGATGCATCCCGAGGCAGGGCACATCCTGGTCACGCGCGATCCGCGCGACACCATCGGCGAGCACAGCGGCTGTCCTTTCCACGACAACTGCCTCGAGGGCCTCATCGCAGGCCCCGGCATTAAAAAGCGCTGGGATGGCAAAAGCGCCGGAGACATGGCCGATGACCCGGAGGCCATGGACCTGCTCGCAGGCTACTTGGCACAGGCGCTCATGACCTACACGCTGTGCTATGCGCCGCAAAAGATCATCATCGGCGGCGGCGTGGCCGACCACACCCCCATCGTGCCGCTCGCCCGCAAAAAGTGCGCCGAGATGCTCAACGGCTATATCGTCACGCCCGAGGTCAACGACATCGATACCTACATTGTCAACAACAGCCTCGATGGTAAGCAGGGCATCATGGGCTGTCTGGCCCTTGGCGCACAGGCGCTCCAGTAAAGGGTGCACCAACGACACACGGTATTGCCGGGCTCGTATAACGCGCAGACAACGCTATCGCGTCCTGCAGGGCACCCAAACGCACAAGGCCGCCTAGGACCAAGCAAAACGTCCTAGGCGGCCTTTCTGGTGCATACAAGCGATCGGAGGAGATATCGGAGCACAACGCCGGTAGCCGCTCCGCAGCAGTCAATCATCACGTCGGTGATCATACCGGCGCGCCCCGGCACAAATAGCTGAATCGTCTCGTCGATTGAGGGGACCAGCAGCAGAAAAACCACCGTGGGAAGCAGTCTGTCAAAAGTGCGTCGACCCTCGATATCAAAGGCATGTGTCACCAAAACACCGAGCACCATATACTCGGTAAAGTGTGCGCACTTGCGGACGACAAAGTTGGTCACCCATTCATACGGCAGGCTCAAGCTATGCAAAAACCCGCGGACGTCCTCCATGATCGCCAAGCTCAGTGAGCCGGATCCCGTGCCGGGAACCAGTGAATTGCCCCAGATCAGCAACACCATGGCGCAGGCCGCAACCGCCCACTTACGATCGATCTTAATCATGCAGAACTAGGCCTCGGCACGTAGCGGCGTAAAACTGGCGGTACCGCCCTCGATAACACTCAAATAGGCACGGCCCGTACGCTTGGCGGTAGAGGACTGCAGGCGCTCGATCTCTTCCTCAAGGATCTGATTGACGCGCTCGTGGCGACGGTTTTCCATAACGCCGGCGGCGATAGCCTCGGCGCGCTCGATACTCTCGCGCGAGATACGCGCGGTATCCTCGGGAAACACGGAGCTGTGGCGGCCAACATAGACGGGAGCAACAGACACAGGTGAGGCTGCAGGCGTGGGCATCGGCGCGGGGGCGGGCTCGACAACCTCGGCCATGATCGCCATGGCGGCGGCCCACATGTCCTCGTGGCCCGAATAATCGGCCATGGGGACATCTTCCTCGAGGGAGGCATCGGGGAGACTGTCGGTATCCACGCGATTCTGGGCATCGATAGAGGCAGTGATGGCGGCGGGCTCGTCCAAATCGGCGAGATCCACACCCTTGGCATCGGAAATGATGGGCATGCTGGCGAGCTTGGCGTTGTACGGCACCGCCTCCGCGGCCTGCATTTGGGCCGAAGCGCCCCAAAGCGAGCTTTCGGCAGCACGACGAGCGGCGATGGTCTCCTCGTCGACAACCAGGGGCTCATCGGCAAAGGGGTCGGCGACAGGAGCCGGCTGAGCTGCGCCCTGCTGGCCGGTCGAAGCGGCCGTCGCGGCAGAGGCGTACGCAGCCGAAGAAGCACCGTTATAGGCGGCATTGTTGGCAGCGTTGGCCACAAGCGCCACGAAAGCTGCAGTGCTGCCCGCAGGAGCGGCATGAGAGCCCGAGACGGCACGTGCGGCAGCAGCGATGTCGTCGCGGCTATAGGAGCCAGTCTGCCCACCGTTTGTGAGCTCGTCAATAGCGACCTGGTAGACATCGCGCGAGCGAGCGGGATCGCAGCTAACCGGCGAATCGTCGTCGAGCATGCTATCGATCATAGCCCAGGCATCGGCCTCGTCCATGGCGTTGGCGGCACGGGCGATGGTCGGAACGCCATCATCGGCATGACGGCGCTGAAACGCGCCGGTCAGACCGGAGAGAAGCGAAGAGGATTGACCCTGCTCGTCCAAAGTGACAGGAGCAGCAGCCCGGGGAGCAGCCTCCTCCTGCTGAACGGGAATAGAGGCGGTCTTGAACTCGTTGTAGGTCCGACTAAACTGAGCGGCGCCGCCCACGGCATCGGGCTCAAACAGGCGGCCATCGTGCTCCGCACGATACTCAGAGATACCCAGCGAGGCGGCATAGATACCCACGCCGGCCACTGCGCCCACGGCAAAGGGAACAGCACCCGCGACGACCGTCTCGTTGATTGACGAAAACGGCAGTGTAGCGGCATACACGACCACGGGTGCGGCAAGGCCGATCCCGCAGGAAAGTCCGGCAAGGACTGCTCGTTGTGTTGCATCAGAAGAAGCCATGAGCTCTCCCCATCTTCCAGCACCCAAATCGCATCATTCAGTTGGCTGCGCGAGAGAAGATGAAGCGGGGCCTGAGCCCCAAAGCAACGGTATAAGGTTCGTTTCATCTGCGTTTTCCGTCGCGAAGCTTAACTGCTATTATGCGAAACCCCCTTGGGGATTGCAAGCGACGAAGCGGAATTGAAACGGGAAAATCGCTGCTTGCCGGTCGTGAGGTCAATAATCGTTGGCGAGCGGCTATACGAAAAGGGCCAGGATCTAAACCCCGGCCCTTCTGGCATGTCTATGGTTGCTGTCGCGTGCAGCGGACGGACTAGAACATCTGCTCGTAGTCGCTGTGCTTTTTAGCCGAACGCACCAAAAATTCCTGGTTGGTATTAGTGCCCTTAAGGCCCTTGATAAACGATGCTGCCGCGCGCTCGGTATTGTTCATGCCGGCGAGGATGCGGCGCAGGCCAAAGACAAACGGGCGCATTTGCTCGTCGACCAACAGGTCCTCGTTGCGCGTGCCCGAGGCAACGGGGTCGATGGCCGGGAAGATGCGGCGGTCGGCCAGGTCACGGTCGAGCTTGAGCTCCATGTTGCCGGTGCCCTTGAACTCCTCAAAGATGACCTCGTCCATCTTGGAGCCGGTATCGATAAGGGCGGAAGCAAGGATGGTGAGTGAGCCGCCGTTTTCGATATTGCGGGCAGCACCCAGGAAGCGTTTTGGCGGATACAGGGCCGCCGAATCGACGCCGCCCGAAAGGATGCGGCCCGAGGCGGGCGCCGCCAGGTTGTACGCACGGGCAAGACGCGTGATGGAGTCGAGAACCACCACGACGTCGCCGCCCAACTCCACGATGCGCTTGGCGCGCTCGATGACGAGCTCGGCCACGCGGGTATGGTTGTCGGCGGGCATATCGAAGGTGGAGGCCACGACCTCGCCCTCAATGGAGCGCTGCATATCGGTGACCTCTTCGGGGCGCTCGTCGACGAGCAGGCAGATGAGGTGCACCTCGGGATTGTTGATCGAGATAGACTGGCAGATCTTCTTGAGAATCGTGGTCTTACCGGCCTTGGGCGGTGACACGATCAGGCCACGCTGGCCCTTGCCGATCGGCGACACGATATCGATGGCGCGACCGGTAATGGAATCCTTGCCATGCTCCATGCGCAGCGGCTCATTGGGGTAGACCGGAGTGAGATCGCCGAACTTGGGGCGGTTACGGGCCTGCTCAGGATCAAGACCGTTGACGGTCGTAATTTTGGAGAGACCGGCACGCTTGTCGCCGCCGCGCGAGGGACGAAGCGAACCCTCGATCACGTCGCCCGTGCGCAGACGCGCGGAGCGGATGAGGTAGGCGGGCACGAAGGCGTCGTCATTGGACTTCATGTAGCCGTGGGCATGGATGATGCCGGAGCTGTCCGGGCGAATCTGCAGGATGCCCTTAATATCGCGGAAGCCCTCGGCCTTCGCGGCTGTGGTGTAGATCTCTTCGACGAGCTCGGCCTTCTTCTTGCCGGTCGTCTCAATCTCGAACTCCTTGGCCTTCTCGCGCAGCTCGGCGACCTTCATGGCCGCGAGCTCCTCGCGCGAAAGCGTGGGCTCAGTCGGAGCTGCGTTGCGCTCCTTGTTGCGCTGTTTGCGATCGCGCTGGCGGCTGCGGCGGTCGTTGCCACGATCGTCCTTGCGCTCGCTGCGCTCATCGTTACGCTTGTGCTGACGACGGTTGGGGCGGGAACCCTCTTCGGCCTCAGCGCTCTCGACGGCAGGCGTCGTGGGCGCATCGGCGGTCGCCGGGGTCTCGCCGTCCGACTTAGCGTCGGACTCGGGCTGTTGCTCAGCATCCCCCTGCTGTTCGGCAGACTTGGTCTTGGAAGATTTCTTGCGCGTGCGCTTGGGCTTCTCGCCTGCCGACCGATCGGCGCCCTCCGTCTCGGGAGTCGTGTCGACACTCGCCTCGGTAGACTCAGCTACCGCAGATTCGGCGCCGGACTTCGCCTCTGCCTTAGCTGGTCGTTTGGCTGCGGTGTGACGGCTGCGCCCGGGACGAACGTCGGCAGACTCGGCAGCGGCAGAAACAGCGACCTCAGGAACATCAGCGCCCTCGGCCGAAACCATGGCAGCCGCTGTAGGCTCGACAAACGCCGGGGCATCTTGGACAGAAGCCGCGGCAGCGGCCGCCTTCTCCGCCTCGACAAATGCCTTGGGCTTGCGGCCGCGGCGATGCGGGCGCAAAGCAGGGTCGACGACAAATGCACCGCCGGCCTCGGCAGGCACGACAGACTCAGCAGAGGAAGCGTCCTCCTCCGCCGCAGAGCGAACCGGGGTCTCGGCGGCATCGGACGAAGCCTGCTCGGCAGCCTGCTGGACCTTGGCCGCCGTGCGACGGCGCGTGCGCGGAGCCGGCTTTTCTGCTACCTGCTCGGGAGCCGGAGCCGAAGACGCCTCGGGGGCGGACGGAGCCGCGAGTTCGGTCAGAGCCGCGGCATCGCGCTCTGCGGCACGACGGCGAGCACGAACAACCTGGGCTTCGCTGATCTGCGCAAGCGCGCGGGCCTGCGCAACCTCATCTGAAAGCGGCGCCGAAACCTCGGCGGAAACCGGACGCTTGGCACGCGTCGTGCGCGTGGTGCGGCGTTTGGGCTTTGCAGCCTCATCGCCATCCGCAGCGGGCTTGGCCACACGACGCGTGCGCTTGGGCTTCACGGGCGCAGCCTCCTCCCCGGTAGCAGGCGCGACGGGAACAGGGTTCTCACTCAAAGCCGAGGCAGCGTTCTGGTGTGTCTCGGGGACCGACGCCTGCGACGGTGCGGGTTTCGCGATCTGGTCCAACGCAACCGGTGCAGCGGGAGTGGTTTGTGCCGTGCTTATTTCATTTTCTTGCTGTTGATCAGACACAGTGTTTGCTCAACTTTCTTTTAAAGCCCTGTGATCACATGCTCCCTGCATAAACCTTCAGGGCGGCTAAACAGTCTAGCTCCGTTCAAAACACAACGGGCATCATTGATCTGTATCGAGATGATTGCGTCAAATCCGCAGCGTTAGTGTAACACAACCGCCACCACCTGCAACTTAGTCATTGGACGTTCTTATACAACTGGTCAAAAGGGACACTCTCCCTCAAAAGCGCTTCCTCTGTCGCGCCAGAGGAGTGAAGCCGTGGCATCCGGAATAGCCGCGCCACGAAACGCGCCTATCTACTACGTTTGACCCGCGACCCCTGACCATCCCCTCGATCTTCCTAAAATCGCAAGCCCGATACCTGCGGTTTTAATATCGTACTTTTCGGCATGGTTCGGGGTATGCGACTAAACGTAGTAGATAAGCCCGATTCGTGGCGGACGGTTTCGCACCGCTCTCCCACCGGACAAAAATGATCCGTTTTCCTCCGTCCCCAAGGGGTCGTTTTCAAAACGATCGCGGATTACGGTGCAAGAACGGCGTAAGCCAACCATACCCTGCATTTTTAATATTCGGCAAGCCGTCTACCTGCGATTTTATTTTCGCTGCTGTTGCTATGGTCGCCAGGCAGCGATTCAGCCCCGTAAACCGGTATAGTTGCGTTTTTGTAGCATTTTCCAACACGCCAAAAAGCCCCGCCAAACGCAAAAAGCCCGACCTCCGCATGAAGATCGGGCTTATAGGGCTCAGCAAAGCCAAACCTACACGGTCAAACGACCCGTAGATTACATCTGCTCGGGTGCAGAAACGCCAACCAGAGTGAGCACCAGGGCGAGCGTCACGCGGACGGCGTCGCAGGCGGCCAGACGGGCGCGCGAAAGCTCGGGATCGACGGGACGGCCCTCGCTCGGAAGCACCTGGCAGGCAGCGTAGAAGCTGTGGAAGTCGCCGGCGAGCTCCTCGGCAAAGTGCGTCAGACGGAACGGGGCGCGGTCGCGAGCACAGCTGGCAATGAGGTCGGCGAGCTCGTTGAGCTTACGCGAAAGGGCAAGCTCGGTGGGGTCGGTCAGCAGCGAGTAGTCGACGTTCTCGCCGATGGCCTTGGCGGCGACGGCCTTCATGCCCATCTCATCAGCCTGCTCGGGCGTAACGTCAGCGGCACGGCGCAGAATGGAGCACACACGAGCGTGAGCGTACTGCACGTAGTAGACCGGGTTGGAGTTATCACGCTTCTTAACGGCCTCGATATCGAAGTCGACCATCTGGTTGGAGCTCTTGGAGATGAGCGTGTAACGGGCGGCGTCGGAACCGACCTCGTCGACAAGCTCCTGCAGGGTCACCATGGTGCCCTTGCGCTTGGACATACGGACGGGCTTGCCGTTGCGCAGCAGGTTGACGAGCTGGCCCAGCAGAACCTCGAACTTGCCGGGATAGCCAAGAGCGTCGCAGACACAGCGGACGCGGTCGATGTAGCCATGGTGGTCGGCGCCCCAGATGTCGATAACGTGGTCGACGCGCTGGAACTTATCCCAGTGATAGGCGACGTCTGAGGCGAAGTAGGTGTACTCGCCGTCGGACTTGATCAGAACGCGGTCCTTGTCGTCGCCCAGGTCGGTGGAGCGGAACCACAGAGCGCCGTCCTTGGTGTAGAGGTAGCCCATCTTGTCGAGCTTCTCGAAAGCGCGGTCGACAGCGGAGGTGCCGGCGGTCTCGCCCTCGGTGTCCTTCACGTACAGCGAGCGCTCGGAGAACCAACGATCGAAGTCGCAGTTGACGGCGTGGCAAAGGTCGCGCATGTTGTCGACCATCTTTACGTAGCCGCGCTCGCGGAAGCTCTCCATACGCTCCTGCGGATCGGCGTCGACCCACTTGTCACCGTCGGTGCGCCAGAACTCGGCGGCCTCGTCGATGATGTAGTCGCCGCCGTAGGAGTCCTTGCCCAGAGTCTCGGCAAAGTTGTCCTGATACGGATGGGTCTCGGGATGCTCGTCGTTCTCGTCGGCAACAAAGGCATCGCGGTCGGCAATCAGCAGCTTGTGAGCCTCGTCGATATCCACGCCCTGCTTGGCGATGATGTCGGCAAGCTGCATATAGCGCGTGCTGATGGAGTTGCCGAAGGTATTCATCTGAGAGCCGTGGTCGTTGATATAGAACTCACGCTGGATATCGTAACCGGCATGGTCCATAACACGGCAGAGGGAGTCGCCCAGAGCGGCCCAACGGCCATGGCCAATATGCATGGGGCCGACGGGGTTGGCGGAGACAAACTCGACCTGGGTCTTCAGGCCGCCGCCGACGTTGGACTTAGCGAAGTCCATACCCTTCTCGCGAGCCTCGCCGAAGATGGCGTTCTTGACGGCGACGGAGAGGTAGAAGTTGATGAAGCCAGGGCCGGCGATCTCGACCTTCTCGATCGCGGGATCCTCGGGCATATGGGCAACGACGGCCTCGGCGATCTTGCGCGGGGCGCAGTGAGCCAGCTTGGCGGACTTCAGGGCCATGGTGGAGGTCCACTCGCCATGAGAAGTGTCAGCCGGTCGCTCGATAGCGCAATCGTCAAGTTCAAATGCGGAAAGGTCGCCGGCCTCCTGGGCCGCAGCAAGCGCAGCGCGTACCAGCTCTTCAATCTTCTCGGGCATAGATCCTCCTTGTGTTAAAGCCCCCGAGCTCTTGGTCACTCGTAGGGCAAAAGCCAGAGTTTGCAGCACTCTATCACAAGCGATAACTACTGTCGCAGGGTAAAGTCAATCGATATTGCATATGCACAAAATTGACTACAGTTGTCGCAAGGCCATTTAAAGATGGCGGTCTGCCTGCTGATTGTGCACCCGCCGAAAATGAATAAACATCTGCATGGGCAGCTCAGAATATCGAATACTCTTACCTATCGGATTTGTGTGCTTTTCCTGCATAAAGTAAGGGTTTGCGCACGTCAGCGTGGTATTCTAGACATACGTAAATTCGTATAAGTTGGAGGTAGCATGTTCTCAATCGGTCAACACGTCATTCATCC
The DNA here is from genome assembly GCF_052066095.1 of Collinsella sp. HCP28S3_B9. Lineage (NCBI taxonomy): Bacteria > Bacillati > Actinomycetota > Coriobacteriia > Coriobacteriales > Coriobacteriaceae > Collinsella > Collinsella sp. HCP28S3_B9. The sequence continues at coordinate 58,533 of NZ_JBQHST010000003.1, read as the reverse complement.
GGGTCAGGGAGTCTGCACCGTCGTCGGTTTTAGGGAAGACACACCGCAGCCCATGCTGTTGCTCGAGACCAAGCAGGGACATGCGCAGACGATCCTCATGTACCCCGTGGCGCAGGCCGACCGTCTGCATGCCGCCATCTCCCAGCAAGATGCCGAGCACCTACTGAGCCATTACAACGAGCTGGAGTGCGACACCTTTACCGAGCGCAACAGCTCGCTCGAGGAGACGCACTTTAAGCAGCAGCTCAAGCTGGGTGCGCCCGAGACGGTCCGCGTGGCAAAAACCATGATGCACCGTATTCGCCAGGCCGAGGAAGCAGATAAAAAACCCAGCTCTTACTACATGCGCGTACTCAAGGAAGCCAAGCGCCGCTCCATCGAGGAGATTGCCGTGGCCCTGGGCGTCACCGAGGAAGACGCCGAAGCCCGCCTAGCCCAAGCCGCCCTCAACTAACCTGCCAAAAAGGGACAGGTTTATTTTGGCAGGTTTTATCTGGCCAAACGTCAACAAACAATTGGTAAATGGTCGGGTGCTCCGTTTTGTTTGTAAGCCCCGGCCATTTTTCTATCGCCGCGAAAATGCGTGAAGCCCATTTGTGATGACATCACGCGAGGGCCGTCCAGATCGACGCAAGCAACGCCCGCATCCACAGCAAGCGCGCCCGTCTTGCTCAATTACCATTAAAAAGCATCAATTTGAAAACGCAATAACATTTCGGCAGGTAGCAGCTATAGTCGGTAAACTGAATCTCGACAACCGAAGCCTCCGAATGAGGTATCTTCAGCCCATCCAAGCTAAAGGAGGGGCCATGCCGAGAAAACCTCGTTCAAAGTCACCAACCGGTTATTTCCACGTCACGTTGCGTGGAAACGGAGGGCAATTGCTGTTTGACGATGCCGAGGACCGAATCGCCATGCTTCAGATCCTCGATGCAATCCTCCCCAAACACAATATCGAGCTTATCGCTTGGTGCCTTATGGGAAACCATATTCATTTGGCACGGCAATCGTGCAGAGTGTCGCAGGATGCGCTCCGACGGAACTCAAATCCGTCTCCAAGCCACTTCGCAATGAGGCGATTCTCGCGCTTCGAAAACAGGGGCTAACCGTTAAGCAGGTTCAGCTGTTGACCGGACTCGGAACATGGATTATCAAGAACGCGTCCTAACGTCGCGTTTGCCGAGTTACGGGTACGGCGAAGCGCAGCTGCCTGCCGCGAGGCGCCGCCATTCGCAAGCGCCACCATGTTAAACAGAAAACGCTTCCGCTGAATAACGTTCAACGGAAGCGTCTTCCCAGATAAAACCTACCAAAATAAACCTGTCCCTTTTTGGCAGGTTAGGCCTGGAAGGTATCGCGGTCGGGCGCGAAGGACTGCATGGCCGCGATGGTGCGGTCGAAAAGCTCGGGGAGCTCCCAACCCAGCATCTCGGCGCCCTGCGTAATCACGTCGCGCGAGCAGCCGGCGGCAAAGCGCTTGTCCTTGAACTTCTTCTTGAGCGACTTGGTCGTAAAGTCCATGACGCTCTTGCTCGGACGCATGATCACGGCAGCCCCAATCAGGCCGGTAAGTTCGTCGCAGGCAAACAGGATCTTTTCCATCTGCAGCTCGGGCTTGGGCAGCGAGGTGTTGAAGTCCGAGGTATGCGTCTGGATGGCGCGGATGAGCTCGGGCGATGCACCCTCGCCCTTGAGGATCTCGGCCGCATAGATGGTGTGGTTCACGGGGTCGTCCTCATGCTCCTCCCAATCCAAGTCGTGCAGCAGTCCGACGATGCCCCAAAACTCCTCGTTCTCGGGGTCGAACTCGCGCGCAAAGTAGCGCATGGTGCCCTCGACCGTCTCACCATGGATGATGTGGAACGGGTCCTTGTTGTGCTCGTTGAGCAATTCGAACGCACGGTCGCGGGTGATTCCGGCGGAAAGCGTCTGAGACATGGCAATACCTCCAGGTGAGTCGGTGCTAAGACACGGTGTCACTATCGTATATCGCCGCGGCTCAAGCCGAAAGGCAGAAAAGGCATACGGAGAAAAAAGCCGGGCGAACGCGTCGCCCGGCAAAACCGCAGATAAAACCTGCCAAAATAAACCTGTCCCTTTTTGGTAGGTTTAGGGGCGGACCTGGCCGGTGCCGCGGAGCTTGTATTTGTAGGTGGTGAGGGCCTCGGCGGCAAAGGGGCCGCGGGCGTGGAGCTTTTGGGTCGAGATGCCGATCTCGGCGCCCAGGCCAAACTCGCCGCCGTCGGTAAAGCGCGTGCTGGCGTTGGCATACACGGCCGAGGCATCGATCTCATCCAAAAAGCGCTCGCAAGCGTCCGCGTCCTCGGCGATGATGGCCTCGGAATGCATAGTGCCATAGCGGTTGATGTGCGCGATGGCCTCGTCCTCGTTCGCCACGACCTTCACGCTCATCTCGAGCGCCAGGTACTCGCGGCCCCAGTCCTCCTCGGTTGCGGCAACAAAGTCATCGCCCTCGGCAAGACCGGCGTCGGCGTATGCGGCACACGCGGCCTCGTCGCCGTGAATCAGCACACCGTGGTCGTGCAGCACGGCCACGACCGCCGGCAAAAACGAATCTGCCACGGCGCGGTCCACAAGCAGCGACTCGGCGGCGTTGCACACGCCCACGCGCTGGGTCTTAGCATTAACGATAATGTTGAGCGCTTTATCAAAGTCTGCCGACTCATGCACGTAGATGTGGCAGTTTCCCGTGCCCGTCTCGATAACCGGCACAAGCGACTCGCGCACGCAGCGCTGGATCAGGCCCGCACCGCCACGCGGAATAAGCACGTCGACGATGCCGCGAAGCTTCATGAGCTCGCCGGTGGCCTCGCGATCGGTGGACTCGATCATCGAGATAGCCTCGCGCGGGAAACCCTTGGCCTCGAGCGCATCGGCCAGCAGTTCGGCAATCATGGCGCACGAGTGATAGGCCAGCGAACCGCCGCGCAGAATGCAGGCGTTGCCGGTGCGGATGCAGATGCCCGCGGCATCGGCCGTCACGTTGGGGCGCGCCTCATAGACCATGGCGACCAGGCCCAGCGGCACGCTCACGCGGGTGAGGTCCACACCACTTGCAAGTACACGGTGATCGAGCACGCGGCCGACGGGATCGGGCAGCTCAGCGAGCTTCTCCAGGCCGGCGGCCATGCCCTCGACGCGCTCGGGCGTCAGCAGCAGACGGTCGAGGAGCCCCGCCGAGGTCCCCGCATCGCGCGCAGCGGACATATCGAGCTCGTTGGCGGCGACGATGGAATCGACGCCATCGCGCAGCGCCGCGGCCATGGCGCGCACGGCCTCCTGGCGCTGCTCGTCGCTCGCCGTGGCAAGCGAGGCCGACGCTGCCTTGGCGGCAACGGCAAGATCGTGGACATACGTGGCTATATCGACCGACATGGGCGGCCCTTTCTCTTAGTAGTTTGCCAACCATGGTAGCCGATTTGTGCGCATCCTCGCTGGCGGCGGTAGAATTGGTCAACCCGAAACACCGCAACGAACGGAAGTACCGCATGGCCCTCATCACTTCGTACCACGTCCCCGGCCTCTATGTCGAGGACCACAGCATCGACGTCCCCTTGGATTGGCGCGGCCTGGAGCCAATGCTTTTGGCCTTCGGCAGTACCATGCGCCGCGGCGCCATGCCGGCGCCCATCGCCGGCGCACCCGAGAGCATCAAGCTTTTCTACCGCGTGGTTTGCGCTCCCGACCGTATCAACGACGACCTGCCACTCCTCCTCTTTTTGCAGGGCGGCCCCGGCGGCGAGAGCCCGCGTCCGCTGTCGCCCACAAGCGACGGCTGGATCGAGGAGGCCGTCAAGCACTTCCGCGTCGTCCTGCCCGACCAGCGCGGTACCGGGCGCAGCAGCTGTGTAGACGGGCGCACGATTGCCGCACTGGGCGAGCGCGCCGAGGCGGCAGGCTCCGATGCGGCCCGCTCGCAGGCGGATTTTCTCAAGCGCCACCTCGCCAGCTCCATCGTGCGCGACTTTGAGTACCTGCGCCTGGTAGGCTTTGGCGGCAAGCCCTGGGTCACACTCGGCCAGAGTTACGGTGGCTTTTTGACGTTGAGCTATCTGTCGCTCTTCCCCGAGGGCGTGGCGGCGAGCTTTACCTGCGGCGGCATTCCGCACGTACCGGCGAGTGCCAGCGAGGTCTACGCGCACACCTTCCCGCGTATGGCGGCCAAGACTCAGCAGTATTACGACCGCTACCCCGCCGACGTCGAGCGCGTGGCGGCCCTGGCAGATGCCCTCGAGGATCAAAAGCCCGTACTGCCCGACGGCTCGCCGATGACGGTCGAGCGCCTGCAGCTCATGGGCAGCGACTTTGGCATGAAGCCGAGCTTTGAGCGCATGCACTGGATTATCGACCACGCGTTTGTTAATGGCGACGGTACACTGAACTGCGGCTCCTCGGTATCCGACAGCTTTTTGATGCGCGCCTTCGAGCGCACCAACACACGCACGAATCCGCTGTACTGGACGCTGCAGGAATTCATCTACGCCGATGGCGACACGATGCCCATTGGCTGGGCAGCCGCCGAGGAAAAGGCCCATCGTGCCGAGTTCGACACCCTCGCGCGCCCGCTCATGTTTACCGGCGAGGCCATGTTCCCGTGGATGTTTGAGCAGATGCCCGAGCTCAAGCCCTTCAAGCCCGCCATGGACCTGCTGATGGAAGACACCAGCTGGGACAAGATCTACGACCCGCAGCGCCTGGCCTGCAACGAGGTGCCGCTCCACTCCGCGGTATATTTCGACGACATGTACGTGGATTCGGGCCTGCAGCTCGACACGCTCAGCCGCGTGGGCAACTCACATGCCTGGGTGACCAACGAGTTCGAGCACGACGGCCTGCACGGCAGCATGGTGTTCAAGCACCTCTTCGACGAGGCCCTCAACCGCGGAGACCTGCGCCAGATCTTCTAGCAAAGGAGTGTCCCCACCTGCCGGCACAATAGGAACGTCCCCAAGTGCCGGCACGAGAAAGACAGCGCTGCGGGAAACGATCCGCAGCGCTGTCTTTCTTTATGCAAAGACGATCAAGTTGTCTCGGTGGATCGCGGGCTTCTCGGCCAGGTCTGCCAGCAAGCGGTTGCCGGCAATCTGGTCCTGGCGGCGTCCGGCTGCAAGCTCCAGCACGTCCGAATCGGCCTCGGCGATACCGCGGGCGACAACCATGCCGCTCAGGTCGCACACGTCGAGCACATCGCCCTCGGCAAACGTGCCATCGACCTCGCGAATACCCACTGCAAGCAGGGAAGAACCGCGGCTGACCAGCGCTTTCGCGGCGCCGTCATCGACCGTCACCGAGCCGTGCGCCTTGTCGCCCAGTGCAATCCACAGCTTGCGGGGCGCAATGTCCAGGCGCTCCGCCGGCGGATCGAACAGCGTACCCACGCTCTCGCCGCGGGCAAGGCGCACGAGCGCATCGGGCTCCTCGCCCGAGCAAATCACGCTCTGAATGCCCGCAGTCATCAGGATGCGGCTCGCGCGGATCTTGGTAATCATGCCGCCTGTGCCAACCGATGTGGAAGAATCGCCCGCCGAGGCAATAATCTTGGCATCGATCTTATGCACGACCGGAACGAACTCGGCCGTGGGGTCCTCGTGCGGATTGGCGGTATAGAGGCCATCGATGTCCGAGAGCGTCACGCACAGGTCGGCAGAAACCAGGCAGCCCACAAGCGCCGCCAGCGTGTCGTTGTCGCCAAACTTAATCTCGTCGACGGTAACGGTGTCGTTCTCGTTGACGACCGGCACCACGCCCAGTTCCACCAGACGCAGCAGCGCGTCGCGCGCGTGCAGATAGGACGTGCGACGGGCCGTGTCGTGACGCGTGAGCAGCACGAGCGAGGTAAGCAGGTCGCGCGCATGGAACTCCTCGTCGTAGGCCGACGAGATGATGCACTGACCGGCCGAGGCGCAGGCCTGCAGGCTCGGCAGGTCACCGACCGGTTTGCGGTCAAAGCCCAGCACGGGATAGCCACAGGCAATGGCGCCCGAACTCACCACGACCAGACGCCAGCCGAGCTTGCGCAGGGCAGCAGCCTGATCGGCGAGCCCGCCGATAAAGGCGCGGTTGACCTTGCCATCGGCGCCCACCACCGTGGACGAACCGATCTTTACCACCATCGTTTTATAAGAAGTCGTCATACGTCAAACCAATCAACTGTTGAGGGTTCGGGCGGGCTGACGGCCGAGGGAACGTAATTCCACCCTACACCCAACAAAATTAGCGAGCCCAGGGGAAGGCAGAAGCCGCGGCCATATTCTTGCGCACGAGCTCGTCACGCACCTGCGCCAGGCCCTGCTCCATGCCCACCACATAGGTCTGTGGGTACAGGAAGCGCTTGTAGACCGGATCCAGATGGTCCAGCGCCCAAGCGCAACGCTCGCGTGCGGCCTCGATGCTCTCGCGCGGGGCAACAGCGCTGCCATCGCGCACGATCGGCGCCAGCAGCTCGCGATACTCAAGCTCGGACACGTCGGTCACTAGAGCGGCATCGTTCACGGCCACGAGAGTATTGCCGCGCGCGGCGCCCTCCCCCGCCAGATGGTCCTCGTCATAGATCATGTCGCAGACCGGGCCGCCAAAGCCGTCGTAATAGCGGCGCACGCGCTGCACGCCCGGAATCGTGCGCTTGTAGGGCTGCTCGGAGAGCTTGACCACCGGAGTCCACGGGTCCGCCTCGCTCGCACGGCGGGCGGAAAGCTTGTACACGCCGCCCAGTGCCGGTTGGTCGTAGCAGGTCGCGAGCTTAGTGCCCACGCCAAAGCTATCGATGGGCGCGCCCTGGTCGAGCAGCGACTGAATCGTGTATTCATCCAGATCGTTGGAAACCGAGATCCCCACATAGGGCAAGCCCTCGGCATCAAAACGGCCGCGGACATACTTGGAGAGTTTGGCCAGGTCGCCTGAGTCGATGCGAATGGCCGACAGACGCTCGCCCGCCGCCTCCATCTCCTTGGCAACCGTAATGGCATGCTCGCAGCCCTCGCGCACATCATAAGTGTCGATGAGCAGCGTGCAGTTCTTGGGGCTCGACTTGGCAAAGGCACGGAAAGCCTCGAGCTCGGAATCGAAGCTCATCACCCAGCTGTGCGCATGCGTGCCAAAGACGGGAATACCGTAGCGGCGACCGGCGAGCACATTGGACGTAGAGGAACAGCCGGCAACGTAGCTCGCGCGCGCGACGGCCAGACCGCCATCGGGACCCTGGGCGCGGCGCAGGCCAAACTCGGCCACGGGACGACCGTCCGCCGCCAACACCACGCGCGCCGTCTTGGTGGCGACAAGCGTCTGGAAGCCGACGATGTTGAGCAGCGCCGTCTCGAGCAGCTGGCACTCAAGCGCGGGGCCGGTGACGCGCACCATGGGCTCGCGCGGAAAGACGAGCTCGCCCTCGGGGACGGCGTCGATGTTTACATGCGCACGAAAATCGCGCAGGTAGTCGAGGAATTCGGGCTTAAACATCGCGCCGCCGGCCGGGGCCTGGAGCGATGCGAGGTAGTCGATGTCCTCGGGCGTAAAGCGCAGGTTCTCGACCAGCTCGGGCAGCTCGGCGGTGCCGCACATGACGGCATAGGCGCTGCCAAACGGATGGTCACGGTAAAACGCCGTAAAACAGCCCTGCTCATTGGCCTTGCCGCTCTCCCACAGGCCCTGGGCCATAGTGAGCTCGTACAGATCGGTGAGCATTGCAATGTCGGTGGGATGCGAGATGTCGGTCAAAGCCATGGGGCGACCTTTCGGATGCGTTGTGCAGAGGTTGAGGGTTGGACGAGAGCAGAGCATGCGGACATGACGCCCGATGCAAATCGGTTAGAGCAGGCCCATGCTGGTCATGATCGTGTAGCCCATAAAGACGACAAACGCGACCAAGGCGAGCACGATGATGATCTTTTGAGCCGGGGCCATACCGGGGATCTCGCCCTCGGCCGTGGGCTCCTTGGAAGTGACCATGCGCTGGGCAAACGTCATCTCGTCACGGCTCGGCTTGGGCTCGGCGGGCTTGGGACGAGCGGCTTTCTTAGGCTGAGGCTTGGGCTCGGCGGGCGCAGGCTCGGATGCGGCCTTGGCAGCGGCCTCCTCGGCCTTCGCATGCTCGGCACGCAGGGCGGCCAGCTCCTCACGCTCGCGACGGGCCTCTTCCTGGGCCTCGCGGCGGGCCTTCTCAGCGCGGAGCTCTTCCAACTCGGCGCGCTCCTCGTCGGACAATGGTTGAGAATCAAGCTCGGCCATGGTGCAGCCCTTTCTTTTTAAAAAAAGCCGCCGACACAATGTCAGCGGCTTATCAAATCCAAGGGTGGAGACGAAGGGAGTCGAACCCTCGGCCTCTGCCATGCGACGGCAGCGCTCTCCCAACTGAGCTACGTCCCCAGGACAAGTTGATATTTTACCTACGGCTCGCCAGCTGTCAACGCCCAATACCCAGTCTTTTTGGGACGGGGCTTTTTTGACTACTTTTCGGATGGTAGCTCGACCCCCACCGGGAGCAGTCTTTTTGGGACGGGGCTATTTTAGCTACCCAGGCAGATAGCGAAAACGATTTAGACGATTAACGGCAGGGGCAGCTAAAATAGCCCCGTCCCAAAAAGACTGCTCAAAAGAGCTACTTTGCGCTGGTGAGGACGCCAGTGGTGTCAAACGCCGGGGTAAAGCTCTCGTCTACCGCGCCGCCCTCTTGCCAGAACATCGTCGTAAAGCCCAGGTCGTCGGCATGGTCGAGCACCCGCTCGTACTCCTCGTGCGTCACGGCTCGAGCCAAGTCGCCGCCCTGCTCGCGCATGAGCGCATTGGGCGTGTACTGGTTCATGACCGAGATCGGCACATCACCCACCGTCTGCCACACCAGGTCTAGCACGCGACACGAATCGTCCGCATGCCCCGGCAGAACCAAATGACGCACGATCATGCCGCGCTTCATGAGCCCGTCCTCGTCCACCAGCTCTCCCCCACGGCGCTCAATCTCGCGCGCCATTTGCGCCAAACCCGACACGGCCACACGCGGGTAGTCCTTAATGTGGGAGAGCGACTGCGCAAGCCCCGCATCGGCATATTTAAAGTCGGTTAGCCACACATCGACCAGATCGCCGAGCGCCGCCACGGCACTCGCGCGCTCATAACCGCTCGTGTTGTAGACGATTGGAACAACCAGCCCGCGCGCCCGTGCCGCGGCAATCGCAGCCGGCAGCAGGTGCGCGTAGTGCGTCGCCGTCACCAAGTTAATATTGTTTGCACCCTGGTCCTGCAGCTCCAACATAATCTCGACCAGGCGCTCGGGCGAAATTTCAAGCCCAAAATTGCCCGTCGAGATCTCGTGGTTCTGGCAATAGACGCATTTGAGCGAGCAGCCGCTAAAGAAGATCGTGCCCGAACCGGCCTCGCCCGAGATAGGCGGCTCCTCCCACATATGAAGCGCCGCACGGGCCACCTTGAGCGTGTCGTTAGCACCGCATACGCCGCGCGCACCCTCATCGCGCGCCACACCGCAACGGCGCGGACACAAATGGCAGGCGGGCGAAAAAAGTTCGGTCAACGACGTCGGCATAAAAACATGCTCCAAAACAACGATTCAGCAGCTCAGACGCAAAAGGACCAACCGCGCAGACGGCTCGAGCCCAAGGCGCCGTAATCGTCCGACACGATTTTTGTAATGTCAAGACTGGAATCGATAAAGTGCAGCTTTATGATGTAGGTATTCCGCCCCCCGCGGAGCAACTGGGTGAACCGTCGCGTTTATTTAGGGAGCCCACACAGTCGTACGTAGTACAGGTATCCTTCGTTGTTAAGGACGCTGGAACGGTCGATGAGGGCACCCACCTGTTTTAGGTGGGTTCATTTTCGTAACGTGGGGGGTGGTTTTCTTTTGCCGTTTTTGCCAAAAATAGCCATCGCAGATCCCGTATGACACCCAACGGCACTCGGCAGAACCCCCGCCACCATCCCAATATCTGGTAAGCGCGTGATTATCGATTGGCGCGATTCCCCGCACCCCCTTTAGTCGAGTATCATGGGTCAGCTATACCCTTTGCGGCATGGCATCCTTTGACCTTTTCCTTCGACGCTTGGCGGTTTTTGATACATGGCTTCATCCACAAGCTACATACCGTTCCTTTGCGTGGCAGCCGCGGCATATATCACGACCTTCCTCACGGTGCCCCTGGTTAAACGTCTGGCAATCAAGCTCGACGCCGTTGACTATCCTTCAAAACGCCGTATCAACACCAAGCCCATCCCGCGCTTGGGAGGTACGGCGGTCTTTTTGGGCCTGGTCGTTGCCTGCATCGTTCAGATTATGGGCACCTGGCATCTGGGCTGGCCGCCCGTCTTGGTCCCGCATCCGCGCCTGCACATTAGCTACCCCATGCTGGCGCTTTCTTTTACCGTCATTTTTGCGACCGGCGCGATCGACGACGTCTTCCAGCTTAGGCCCAAGCAAAAGCTCGCCGGCCAGGTCCTCGCCGCGCTCATCGCCTGCGTGGGTGGCCTAAAAATCGGCGTCATCGTCAACCCGGTTGCCCCCGGCGAGATCATGCTCGGCTGGCTCGCCTATCCCATCACCGTGGTCTACCTGGTGGCGTTCACCAATATCATCAACCTCATCGACGGCCTCGATGGCCTGGCCACAGGCATTTGCGGCATCGCATCGTTCACGATGTTCTCGATGGCCGTTCTCTCGGGCCGCATCGATGCCGCCGCGCTCTCCATCGCGTTGTTTGGCGCCTGCCTGGCCTTCTTGCGCTACAACTTCAACCCCGCGAGCATCTTTCTGGGCGACTCAGGGTCGCTGCTGCTGGGCTTTGCGCTGGGCTCCATTTCGCTGCTTAATGTGAGCCGCACCGCCGCGCTCACCTCGCTTATCATTCCGCTCATCGTTGCCGGTGTGCCCATCATCGACACGTTTAGCGCCATCGTGCGCCGCAAGCGCGCCCACATTAGCATTGGGCAGGCCGACAAAGGCCACATCCACCACCGCCTCATTCAAGAGGGCTATAACCAGAAGCAGGCTGTGCTGCTTATCTATGCCTGGTGTGTCCTGCTTTCGGCCGGTGCGGCCGCCATCAACCAGGTCGAAGTCCCCATGCGCGTGCTCATCTTTACCGTCCTTGGCATTGGCTCGGCAGCCTTCGCCAAGCACCTGCACCTGTTTGAGCCCGTGCTACGCCACCATTACAACAAGCGCACGCACGAAGACGAGCTGATAACCCCCGACGACCCCGCCTTTAAGCAGGAGGAGCAAGCGGCCGAGGAGCGTAAGGGAGAGCGCCACCACAGGCATTAAGGTTTGCTGCAGAAGGTCGCTCTGCTTACCGTCGGCCGCTCGTGACCGCGCCTCGACCGCCACGCATGTCTCGCCTTACCACCCCCTTGCCCACTTTCGCCCGCCCCTCTCAATAAACGCGTTATCATCTTGACCCATGAACATACGTTAGGAGCAATCATGCCAAACGAGAACAGCTACGAAGTCGCGCTGCAAAAGAGCAACGCCATTCGCGAGGGCCTGGCCAAGACGCCCGAGAAGTTCACCATGCTTTCCGGCGACCGCCCCACCGGCCGTCTGCACCTAGGCCACTACTTTGGCACCCTCAAGGGCCGCGTGGAGTTGCAGAATATGGGCGCCAAGACCAACGTGCTCATTGCCGACTACCAGGTCATCACCGACCGCGACACCACCGAGCACATCCAGGACAACGTGTATAACATGGTCATGGACTACCTTGCCTGCGGTATCGACCCTGACAAGACCATGATCTACACGCACTCCGCCGTGCCCGCCGCCAACCAGCTCATGCTGCCGTTCCTGTCGCTGGTCTCCGAGGCCGAGCTGGCGCGCAACCCCACCGTCAAGGCCGAGATGGAGGCCTCGGGCCACGAGCTCACCGGCCTTCTGCTCACCTATCCGGTACACCAGGCCTGCGACATCCTGTTCTGCAAGGGTAACGTTGTGCCCGTCGGTCGCGACCAGCTGCCGCACATCGAGCTCACCCGTACCATCGCCCGCCGCTTTAACAACCGCTACGGCAAGGTGTTCCCCGAGGTCGACGCGCTGCTGTCCGAGACCCCGCTGCTGCCCGGCCTGGACGGCCGCAAGATGAGCAAGAGCTACGGCAACGCCATCAATATCTCGATGACCGCCGAGGAGACGGCCAAGCGCATCAAGAAGAGCCAGACCGACTCCGAACGCATGATTACGTTTGATCCCGAGAACCGCCCCGGCGTGTCCGGCCTGCTTTCGACCGCCGCCATCTGCACCGGCCGTTCCGAGGTCGAGATTGCCGAGGAGATTGGCATGGGTGGCTCCGGCCAGCTCAAGAAGTACGTGACCGAGGCCGTCAACGGGTACTTCGCACCGATCCGCGAGCGTCGCCAGCGCTACGAGAACGACCTGGACTATGTGAAGGACGTCCTGCACGAGGGCAACCGTCGCGCCAACGAGATTGCCGAGCAGACCCTGGCCGAGGTTCAGGACGCCATGGGCATGGTGTACTAGTCGAGAGCAATAAACAACACTCAAACTAAACCGCCGCGATTGGCACAATCCTCGTTGCGGCGGTTTTGTTTTCTTCAGAGGTCGGTCGCCGAGATATTCAGCCGCTTGGCAGAACCCCTAAGTCGCAAGCACCTTGAGGCTATATCCTGTTAAGCAATGACACCCTATTGTTTAACATGCGGCAGCTTTTACGGCAGACCCGACCGACCGGAAGGAGTCCCATGAGCTCAGTTGCGTTTTGTACCTGCAACGACCGGAAATGCCCATTTAACCCTGTCAACCACGAGAAGGGCTGCACACCGTGTATCGCTAAGAATCTGCACGAGCACGAGATTCCAACGTGCCTGTTCAACGCGATTTCTCCCGATCGGCTTGAGGCCGATAAAGACGAGTGGTCGTGGCAAGCGTTCGCGCGGCATGTAGAAGCATATCTGGGAAGCGACAGCCCAAGAATCCCCGCAGGCGAAGAAGCGCCGCAGGGATTTACCAAGATCGGTTGCTGTAAGCGGGACTAACAATCAAAGTTAGTGCCCCCCCTAAAACCAAACGTCAGTACCTCATTATGGGATAACAGACCTGATGGGTTTGCCCCATGCTTACAGGAAAGCGCCCGCCGACCATGGCAGCCGGCGGGCCCGTTCCCGAAGTACACCGTTGAATCGCACAGAGGGGAGGAATGCGAATCAAACTCAACAGGGCAGGCTTTTTCATCGCCTACGGCCTGCTCCGTTGCTGCATACAATATAGTTCACCCTAGTTTACTTTGCCGTATCAAACCGCGCCGCCACACCTTCTCCATAAGTTAGACACGGTAAACCTGCCAAATAGGGACAGGTTTATTTTGGCAGGTTTTATCTGGGGAAACATCAATGGAGCCAGCGTTCCACCACAAAGAGGACAGCCAGCTTTGTGGTGGTTTTGGCCACGGCAGAGCCGCTAGAGCCCTGCTGGCCAACGACAGGCGGCCAAGTCGACGTGCATGGGGTCGACAAACGTCACGCCCTCCCCCAGCAGAAGTTCGCGCTGAGCATCGGGGCCGCCAAACGCAAAGCCCTCGCAAATGCTGCCATCGGCAAACACCACACGATGGCAGGGAATCTCGCCGGGGCGCGGATTGCTGTGCAGCGCATAGCCCACGTACCGCGCACTTCGTGGACGGCCGGCGAGCAGCGCCACCTGGCCGTACGTGGCAACCATCCCCTCAGGGATCTGCTCGACTACCTCGTACACCCGCTCAAAAAAGCCCTCAGACGCCATCGATGCTCCTTTCCGCCCGCAACAGCATAAATCAAATGATCCCTCGGGGACGGCAGGGTTGCTGATCATTTGCGGCCTCCGTGAGGCCGATGGTCCGCAACCCCGTCATCGCCGAGGGATCACATGGCATGGCAGGTAGCGTTTGCCCAGATAAAACCTGCCAAAATAAACCTGTCCCTTTTTGGCAGGTCGGTTAGTTGGCAGGCTGGAAGAAGGCTACGGCTACGGCACCGGGGCCTACATGGGTGCCGATGGTGGCGCCGATGGTGTGAACGGGCAGCTCGCCCTCGGTGTGGCCAGCCCACAGCGTCGCACTATCCTCGATATACTTCTTGAGCACCGCATCCGAAAGGCCCGTATAGCCGAGCGCCAGCGGCATGGAAAAGTCGACGCCGCCCGCCTGTTCGACCTTTTGGTTCAGCAGGTTGCGACCGTTCTTGGAACCGCGCGCCTTGCCCAGCTGCACGATCAGACCGTCCTCGGCAGCCACCACGGGCTTTACGTTGAGCAGCGTGCCCACGGCGCCGGCCGCAGCAGACAGGCGACCGCCGCGCACCAGGTACTCCAGCGTCTCGAGCAGGCCGATAACCACCACGCGGTCGCGCACGGCCTCAACCGCCGCCGCGATCTGGGCCGCGCTACGGCCCTCGTCCACCAAGCGCAGGGCATACTCGACCAGCACGCGCTCGCCCAGGGTGACGTTGTTGCTGTCTACCACGAACACATCGCCGCCCGGTGCCTCGGCAAGTGCGGTACGGGCACTCTGATTGGTGCCGGAAAGCTTAGCGCCCACGGTAATAATCACGGCCTCATCGCCGGCTTCACGAACCTCGGCGATAGCCTGCGAAAACGCGTACGGGTTGACCTGGCCGGTCTTGGGCAGCTCATCGCGCTCCACGAGCATCTCGTAAAAGCGCTGGTGATCGATGTCGACGCCATCCATGTACACATCGGTACCAAAGGTGACGGACAGCGGCAGAACAGCCAGTGCCGGGTGCTCCGCCGGCGACATATCGCTTGCGGAATCAGTAATAATGCGGACGGACATAGCGAATCCTTTCTTGCGCAGGTCCCGCGCAGGGAATTTTGACAGCAATGCCCCGGCACGGTATACGCGCTCAAACGGGACGATGCAGTTGTTAATGGGAAGCAAATGCCTAGGCGGCCCTACAGCTCGCGCAGGGTGTCGAGAATCGTACGCAGCGACGCGTACATCTGCTCGCGCTGCTCCACGCCCATGGCCTTGCCGGTGGCGTCGAGCACCTCGCGAATAATGCGATCGGCCTCATTCATGCTCTCGCCGCCCAACGTGGTCAGGCGAACCGGGGCGCGATACTTAACGGCGGCATCGCCCGAATCGTCGACCTCGACGTAGCCGCCCTCTTCCAGATGCGCCAGCGTGCGCGAGACGGCAGCGCGGGTCACGCCTGCCATGCGGGCGAGGTCGGCACCAGTCAGGCCGTCCTTGCTGCGCTCAAGATAGTACAGGCACATGATATCGGAACCCTTAAGGCCCAGCCTTGCGCCCTCAGATGCCTTAATGCGCTGGATCTCCTTGTAGAGCCCGCTAATCAGTCCGACAAAATCCTCAAAACGTGTCTCGTCGTTCTGCTGCATGGGAGACGACCGCCTTTCGCTTGCATGATGCTAACGGGTAAACATCTTAGCCGCATGCCCGAACCCCCGTACCCAAATATCCCAATTGTTAACTCATCAACATAAAAACCACCACAAAGGGGACAGCACCTTTGTGGTGGTTTGGGGCATCAATAGGTTCTAGGCGCCGCTACAGTTCCACGCGCGGGTTATCGCGGGTCACGAGCGTCTTAACGACAACCGTCGCTCCCAGATAGCGCTCGAGCAGCTCGGCTAAGCGATCGATCGCGGCCCGACAGTCCCCCATCCGCTCGGGCTCAACACACTCAATCGCCAGGAACGCATCGGCCGAATCGTCGGACAGAGCCGTTCGAACGCCGTCGCGCCAGTTCCAGCAGCGGCACACGGCGCCCGCATCATCGATGTAGGCGAGCTCGCCGGGCAGCGTCGGATCATCTGCCTCCTCGCCAAGCGGCAAGAACGCATCGCCACCGTCGGTCACCTTCAAGCGAAGGTCTCCCTCAATCGCGTGCAAATCCTCGCCTCCCACGGGCAGCGCGTAGGTCAGCGACACCGTGTTGTAAATATCCACCGCCGGTGTGATATGACCGACCGGTTTGCCCTTGAGCACGCGCTTGAGCAAGTTCTCGATTGAGCAGCGGGCGCCCTTTTTAGTCTTGAACAGGCGATAGGCCTCGCGCCAAGCCTTGACCGGCGCGTTCTCGCTGATGGTATCGCTTGTCAGGTGGCGCTCCGCATCGATATTGGCGCGATCGAGCAGCGCCGCAATCGCGTCCACGTCCTCCTGGGGAATCTGAGCCGCGGGCTTCATGCCCTTTACGACCACGACGCCGACCGCCGCCTGTGGAAATAGCTCCCAAAATGAATCCTCGGCAACAAAGCCCTTCATACGTGCTCCTTTCGCAATTCGCGCCAACGCGAGCGCCTAAACAAAAAGCGCCCCCACAACGGCCACCTTCAAAGTCCTACGGTGCCGTCACAAGAGCGCTTACGCTGTCCCCATCCGGAGAAGGGGACGATATGTCAGGCGCATTGTAACCCGAGTCATCCACACGAGCAAAACCACCACAAAGGCGCCTGCCTCTTTGTGGTGGATATGGACTCGAGGCGACGCTAGTGGCGGAGTCCCAGTAGGCCGCGGCCGCGATGACGGGCCTCGGCGGACACCTGAGCGTGCGGGCCGGCGGCCTTGACGGACTCGGGCATGTGCGAGTACTTCTTCTCGAAGTTCTCCTCGAACATCACCGCCAGGTTGTGCGCGGCCTCGTCGTAGCGCGCTGTGCTCTGCCAGTACTGGCGCGGCACCAGGATGCCGTCCGGCACACCATGGCACGTGGTGGGAATGTCGACATTAAAGATATCGTCGTGCAAGAACTCGCTGTCCTCGATGGTACCGTCGAGGGCGCGTGCGACCAGGGCGCGCGTGTAGGCAAGCTCGATGCGATGGCCCACGCCATAACCGCCGCCAATCCAGCCGGTGTTGAGCAGATAGACGCGGGTGCGACCGTCGGCAATACGCTCGCCGAGCATCTTGGCATAGACCATGGGGTCGAGCGGCATAAACGGCTCTCCGAACAGCGAGGAGAACGTGGGCGTGGGCTCGGTGACGCCGACCTCGGTACCGGGGATCTTGGCGGTGAAGCCCGTCACAAAGTGATACATGGCGGCATCCGCCGTCAGGCGCGAGATAGGCGGCAGCACGCCAAAGGCATCGCAGGTCAAAAACAGCACGACGCTCGGGGTGGTGCCCATGCCCTTGGTCCACGCGTTGGGGATATGCTCGACGGGATAGGCAACGCGCGTGTTGTGCGTGATCGAGACGTCATCGTAGTTGGGCTTGCGGTTCTCGTCGAGCACCACGTTTTCGCAGATCGCGCCAAAGCGAACGGCATTGAAGATCTCGGGCTCGTGAAACTCGTCCAAGCCCTCGCACTTGGCGTAGCAGCCTCCCTCGATGTTGAAGATGCCCATGTCGGACCAACCGTGCTCGTCGTCGCCGATCAGCAGGCGCGTGGGATTGGCCGAAAGCGTGGTCTTGCCGGTGCCGGACAGGCCAAAGAACACGGCAGTCTCGTGCGTGACGGGATCCATGCTAGCCGAGCAATGCATGGGCAGCACATCGTCCTCGACGGGTAGCAGGTAATTCATGACGCTAAAGATGGACTTTTTAATCTCACCGGAGTAGCCGGTGCCGGCAACCAGAATCACGCGCTCCTGGAAGTTGATGACCACGGCGGCGCTGGAGTTGAGGCCCTTGATGGCGGGGTCGCACTGGTACCCGGGTGCCGCGAGCACGCAAAAGTCCGGCTCGCCGGTGCGCGCAATTTCGCGAGCAAGCGGACGGGCGAGCATCTGCTTAATGAAGAGCGCCTGGCTCGCGCGCTCGCAGGCAACGAGCAGGCGACGCGTGTGGTTGCGGTCGGCACCGGCCATGCCGCGGGTGACGAACACATCGCGCTCGTTGAGATAGTCGACGATGCCGGCCTTGATGGCCTCGTAGCTCTCAATCGAAAGCGGGCGGTTGACGGCGCCCCAGGCGATCTTGTCGTGAACATCGGGGGTGTCAACGATAAAGCGGTCGTTGGGAGAACGGCCGGTGCGCTCCCCCGTCTCGATTACCAGCGCGCCGTTGGATGCCATGCGGCCCTCTTCACGGCGGATGGCGTGCTCGACGAGCTCCGCAGCAGGTAGATCGACCAGCAGACGCGGCTGATTCTCGGCGGGATCTTCGACCAGCGTAATACCAAAGTTGGACAGAACTTCTGCAGGGGTAACACCAGGCATGGGGCCTCCTTTAAAAGCGCGTCACGCGGGCGCGGCGCGCACTTTACTCACGTAAAGCCCGTTGTACCCGATATGCAAAAACGTTTTTGTGGCAAGGGCGGCAAGCCCGCCCAACGGTCAAAAATCCCAGGCAAGCGGCCTAGTCATTGGGGACGTTCTTAAACGACGAGTCGTTGGGGACACTCTTGAACAGGCAACATTCAAGGAGTGTCCCCGGATGCCGGCACAAAAGGAGCGTCCCTAAGTGCCAACTATAGCGGCAGGCCTTGGCCGAGCATGGCGATGGCGCTCATGAGGACCAGCATGCCGGCGGCGTAGGGCAGAACGGCGCCCAGGAGCTCGGCATCCTTGCCGCGCACGTGCACGGCGGCCAGGCCGATGGCAAGCGTCTGCGGCGAGATCATCTTGCCGGCAGCGACGCCAAGCGCGTTCAGCGCGACCATCCAGTAGTCGCTCACGCCCAGCGCGGTGGCAGCCTGGCTCTGGATGGGACCAAACAGCATGCCAGAAGACGTGCCCGAACCGGTCACGAATGCACCGACCGCGCCGATCCACGGAGCCAGAACCGGGTACAGGCCACCGGCGACCGCAATGCAAAACGCGCTGATCGAAGAGATCATGCCCGCATAGCCCATAACCTTGGCACAGCCCAGAACCGAAAGCATGGTAATGACCGTCGGCATCATCTGCTTGACCGTCGCGGCCAGTACCTTGCCCATCATGCGCGGCGAAGCACCCTGAATGGCGCCGCCGACAAACGCCGCCAGGAAAATCCAGACGCCCGGCGTGTTGATCCACGAAAACGTGAGCGTGCCGGGGTTCTCGCCGCAATACACCTGCACCTGGCTCGCAAACGGTGCGAGCGCAGCATGCACGGCAGGCACCAGGTTAGACGTTCCCAACAGCAGCACAAAGATCAGGATGAAGCACGACCAAGCCGAAAGCGCCGACTTAGCGGTGAGCTGCTCGCCAGCCTCGATATTCATGTGGAAGCGTGCGTCCAGATGCCCCGACTTCTCGGCACGCATGGCAAGCGCAGCTGTCAGCGCGAGCGAAACGATGGAACCGACGACGACGGCAAGCTCGGGACCCACAAACATAGCAACGACAAGCGCCGCACCGGCAAAGGACACGCCGGAGAGCACGGCGATGCCCGCCACGCCGTTCAGGCGCTCGGCAACGCCCGCAACATTACCCTGGTCATCGGCGACACGACCCGCAACCAGCACGATAAACAGCGGCATCATCGCAAAGAAAGGCGCCAACTGCACCATCTGAACGGTCGCCAAATGCAGCGGGTCCAGGCCCACCAGACCGGCAACGGACACCGTGGGAATGCCAATGGAGCCGTAGGGCGTGGGCACGCCGTTGGCCAGCAGACAGATGAGCACGGCGGGCACGGCCTCAAAGCCCAGGCCCGCGAGCATGCCGGCGGGAATAGCGACGGCGGTGCCAAAACCGGCCATGCCCTCCATAAAGCCACCAAAGCACCAGGCCACAAGCAGCGCCAGCAGACGGCGATCGCTGCTGATGGAGGTGATCATGCTGCCGATCACGTCCATGGCGCCCGTGCGAACGCACAGGTTATACGTGAACACCGCGGCGATGATTACCAAAACGATGGGCCACAGGGCCATCAAAAAGCCTTCGAGCGAGGCGGTCGCGATCTGCGCTGCCGGCAGGTGCCACCATGCGAAGGCAAGCACGCACGAAAGGACAAACGATCCGATGGCGGCTTTCCAAGCTGGCCATTTAAAGCACAGCAGCATCACGACAAGCCAAATGATCGGCACAAGAGCCAGCAAGAATGCGGCGACGTCCATAGGTAGAAGCTCCTTGGTGCCGCGCGGGCGGCATCGTGGTATCACATAACTTCAACAGGATACCGCACGCTCACCGACAATTTACTGCCGCCCCCCGAAAATATTGAACAATCCGTTCAAAAACATGAGTGACACCGTCGCGTCTATACTAGAACGCAGCAATAGAAAGGACCCGCCTTGAGCATCACGCCCCTCGATAGCATCCGCCGCGCCATCGCCCGCCGCAACGGCATCGACAACCCCGCTGTATCGGGCGGGGCACACGGGCAGGGCGGCCGCATCGAGAACGGCCTGTTCCCCGCATCGCACACCGCCGAGGAGCTCGCGCGTATCCAGGAGCTGAGTCAGCGTAACGCCGGCGGGCCAAATAGCGGCCAAGCCACGCGTCGTCGGCGCGAGCGCGATCGCGAGCCCGGTCCCGTCCGCCGTATGGTCAACGCCTGGTGGAACCGCCTGCTCGGCGCCGTCTACGGCGGCGGCTTCTCCATGCAGGAAGCCGAATACGAGGAGCACGCCACCCGTCGCGACTACCTTTGGAATACCCTCGGCACCGCCGTGTGGGGCATGGCGTTTCCGCTGCTCACTATCGTGTCCACGCAACTCGTGGGCGCCGAAGAAGCCGGCAAGTTCTCCATCGCCTTTGTCACCGGCACGCTCATCATGATCGCGTGCAACTACGGCGTGCGCAATTTTCAGGTCTCGGACATCGACGAGAAGACGTCCTTTGCCTCCTACCAGCTCAACCGCTGGCTTTGCGGAGCTCTCGCCCTAGGCTGCGGCCTCATGTACAGCAGCGCCCGCGGCTATGACGCGCAGATGGCGACGATCGGCCTGGGCGTCTACCTCTATAAGGTGATCGACGGCATCGCCGACGTGTACGAGGGCCGCCTGCAGCAGGCCGACAAGCTCTATTTGGCCGGCATGAGCCAAACGCTGCGTTCCGCCGGCGTCATCGCGGTCTTTAGCGCGGCGCTGTTCCTCACGCGCAGCATGCCCATCGCGGCCATGGCTATGGGTGTCACAGCGATCGCCTCGCTTGTGCTGGTCACCGCCCCACTCGCCCTACTCGAGACCGAAAAATCGCGTCGCGTGAGCATACGCGAAGTCGGCCGCCTTTTTGCGCAGTGCGCCCCGCTCTTTGGCGCGCTCTTTTTGTTCAACCTTATCGAGAGCATGCCCAAATTTGTGATGGAAGGCACGCTGGCCTACAAATATCAGCTGTATTTTAATGCCCTATTCTTTCCGGCGCAGGCCGTTTTGCTGAGCATTGGTTTTATCTATAAACCGCAGCTCTTGCGTTTGTCGAGCATTTGGGCTAACCCGTGCAAGCGTCGCCGCTTTGACTTAATTATTGTCGCCGTCATGGCGCTGATCTTGGGTTTCACTGGCGCATGCGCCGCGTTTATGGCAGGCCCCGGCATTCCCCTTATGAGCTTTATGTACGGCCTCAACTTTGAACGCTACCGCACATTGGCGCTGCTGATGGTCGTCGCCGGCGGCATCACCGCAGCCATCGACTTTATCTACGCCATTATCACAGTGCTGCGCCACGCCGGCGATGTCACCAAGATCTACCTCATTTGCTTTGCCGTGAGCGTGGTGGTACCGATGGTCCTCATCAACCTACTGGGGCTGATGGGTGCCGTCGTGAGCTACCTGCTCATCATGGCCCTACTGCTGGTGCTATTGATTGTCGAGTACGCCCACATTCGCCAGCGCATAGAACGAGCCCGCAACCCGTACGGTGTCTAATTAGCTGCCTCGGCCACCGGAATTTGCGATGGAATTACCCGGGCTGGGGTCTTGTTGCGGACAATATACATCACGCAAAACTAAGTGAGTAGACTTTTACCGAATCCCCGACCACACCGACAAAGCACAAGTCTGTGACCTGCGGTTTTATTGAGGCAAACATGTTGGGTGCTCGGCATTTCCAAAAAAGTCTACTCACTTAGCCAGCGGGCAGCCAAATGATTACTTAATCCCCGTCCCAGAAAAATCATTTGATGGGCAGAAGGGCAAAAGTAGTCAAAAAAGCCCCGTCCCAAATTAGCTACCCTTTGCACCGATTACTCGCCAGGGAGAATGTTTGCATAGAACTCGGCCCCGTCGTCCAGGCGCAGAATGCCTACGCGGCCGAACTCGGAGCCGGTGGCGGCGGCACAGTCGATGTCGATGCGGTCGGGAACGCCGGCGGTATCCTCGCCGCCCAGGCGCACAATCTGTCCGCGGCCCGACTCCTCATCGAGCCCTGCCAGGCCGCCGACCTCGCAATAGCGCCCCAGCGACACCGTTGGCGTGTGGCCGCTCACCACGACCGGACCCTTGCCCTCGGCAGATAGCAGCCCCGTCGGGGCATCCCAATAGCCATGGCGAATCCACAGCAAGTCATCGGACGACTGCACGGCGAGCATTTGCTGCAGCAACTCGCTATCGGCATCGACCGCTCCCCTGCCGTCACCGCAATCAACACCATGCTCAAGCAAAAACGCACGCGCCGCCTCGGTCTGAATACCGGCGTGCACCAGCAGATACGGACGCTCGGCAGTCTCTGCCACCGCATAGAGTGGCAGGGCGGCAGCCCAGCGCACCAGCTCCTCGTATGCCTCAAACTCCATATCGTTGAGCTGTTGGCGCGTGGTCCAACCGCCGTTGATATCCCAGGTCTCGGCATCGAGCGGGTCCTGGCCGATGATCGCGTCGAGCATAATCTGCTCGTGGTTGCCCTTAAGCACGCGAGCGTTGGGCAGCGATCGCACCAAGTTGATGACGCCGACCGGATCGGGGCCGCGATCGATCATGTCGCCCAGCACATACAGCGTGTCGTCGGACGCCAGCGAGATCTTGGAAAGGGCCTCGTCCAGCGCGCGCACGTGCCCGTGAGCATCGGATGTCACATAGATCGCCATGGAATGCCTTTCCCTGCATTACGGCCGAAGCCCGGAGCCACAACTAAAACTTCAAGTTGAACTTAAACGTTACCCATTGTACTCCGTTGCAATAAAGCTGGGAAGGGTCACGCGTCGCCAACGGTCGTTAGCAGCCGCACGCCCGCGCGCGCCGTTCACGGTGCACCGCTGGCAGCTGCTCCCCGACCAACGTCGCACACGCCGCAACCTCGTGTCGAAAACGCGCACGCCCGAAATCCGCCCCCATAAACCCACCACCTTTGGGTACAAATAACCGCAGATAACTGACCGTGCCACGCCAACCACCCAGGAGCGGACACTATCCATGAACCAGATCCTTCTGTTTATTGGCCTCGTCATCATTTTGTGCCTGACCATCAAACCCGTCGGCAAAAAGCTCCCCTTCCCCACCCTGCTCATCTTTATCGCGCTGGGCATGCTGCTGGGCGTCAACGGGCCGGCGCACATCGACTTTAGCGACTACGCACTCACCGAAACCGTCTGCAGCACGGCGCTGCTGTTCATCATGTTCTACGGCGGCTTTAACACCAACATCGACCGCGCCAAACCTGTCGCCGTACCCGCAGTGCTGCTGAGCACGCTCGGCGTCATCGCCACTGCCGGCATCACCGGCGCCTTTGCGCACTTCGCACTGGGCTTCGACTGGATCGGCGGTCTGCTGCTGGGCTCGGTCGTGGCGTCGACCGATGCGGCGAGTGTCTTTAGCGTGCTGCGCGAGCACAACCTGTCGCTAAAGGGCGGCACCGACTCGCTGCTCGAGGTCGAATCGGGCTCCAACGACCCTGTCGCCTACATGCTCACCGCGGTGCTCGCGACCCTCGCGGCGGGCGGCGACATTAACATCCCTGTGCTGCTGGCCAAGCAGATCATCCTGGGTGTGGGCCTGGGCCTTGCCATCGGCTGGACATCGGGCCGCTTGATCGAGCGCGCACACGCAACGGCCGAGGGCGCGCAGACCATCTTTTTGTTCGCCGTGGCCATCGTCGCCTACGCGCTGCCGAGCTACCTGGGCGGCAACGGCTTTTTGGCTGTATACCTGGCAGGCATTGTGCTGGGCGCGAGCGACATCACCGGTAAGGTCGAGATGGCGCACTTTTTTGACACCCTTACCGAGATGGCCGAGATGACCATCTTCTTTTTGCTCGGCCTGCTCGTGACGCCCGCGCGCCTGCCGCAAATGCTGCTACCGGGCCTGGTACTCATGGCGTTTATGCTCTTTGTGAGCCGCCCCGTCGCCGTCGGTCTGCTGCTGGCGCCCTTTAAGACGAGTCCTCGCCAGGTTGCGCTCGTAAGCTGGGCGGGCCTGCGCGGCGCGGCTTCGGTCGTCTTTAGCCTCTTTACCGTGGTGGCCGACGTTCCCGGCGGTCACGACCTGTTTGACCTGGTGTTTGTGATTGCCGTGTCGAGCATTGTGGTGCAGGGCTCGCTGCTGCCGGCGGTGGCGAAAAAGCTCGACATGATCGATGCGGCAGGCGATGTACGCCGCACGTTTAACGACTACCGCGACGAGGACGGCATGTCGTTTGTTAAGCTCAAGGTTGGCGCGGGGCATCCGTTTGCCGGGCGCTCGCTTGCCGATATTGGCAACGCTACGAACATGCTCGTCGTCCTGGTGCTGCGCGACGGTGCACATCCGGTACTTCCCAACGGGGATACTGTGATCAAGGAAGGTGACCTGTTGGTGATGGCTGCCCCGACGTTTGAAGAGCGTGCCGAGGTTACGCTGCGCGAGGTCACCGTGACTCCCCACGGGCGTCTGGCCGGCCAGCGCCTGCGCGACGTGCCACAAGGCAAGCACCCCTTTATCGTCGTGATGCTCAAGCGCGACGGCCAAACGATCATCCCCGACGGCAACACCCATATATACGCCGGCGACAAAGCCGTCATCGCCACGCTGGCGTCGTAGCGGCAAGGGACAGCCATCCCGAATTGACTACATTTGAGCACCAATCGCCCCGGCTGGGGTCTCGTTGCGAACAATTAGCGCCTCTCAAAACTAAGTGAGTAGACTTTTACCGAATCGCCGACCACGTCACCAAAGTACAAGTCTGTGACCTGCGGGTTTATTGAAGCAAATTAGTCGTGTGCTCGGGATTTCCAATAAAGCCTACTCACTTAGCCGGCGTGCGGTCAAAATAGAACGGTCGCGACCTCATTAGGCTCCATTGGAACGGCTTATCATGCATTTTCGCGCAGCTGCGGGAGCAGACGCTCCGTCTCAAATTAGCTACCCTAGTCATCGTCGCCCGCGGCAAAATCACGGAGGTCGAGGCCTTCGCGTTCGGCTCGGGCTAGGAGCTCTTGGGGCGACTCGTCCTCGATATCCATCACGTCGAGCATGGCAGCCGGAAAGCCCACGCCTGCTGCACTCCCCGCGCGATCGAGCAGACTCTCGCGCAGCTGGTCTACATCAACGTCGATCTTCATGGTGAAACCTCCTACCGGGCAATCGCGACCAAACAAACCTCACATCCCAAATGATGTGCAATAAACCCCAGATACGGCCATAATAAAACAATGAACATCAGGGAGGTTGAGGACGATGGATAAGCTCGATGCCATGACGGAACAAGTCAGGGACTTTTGTGATGCACGCGACTGGCGCAAATATCACACGCCAAAAGAGCTTGCCATCGGCATGGTAACTGAGTCCTCCGAGCTCCTTCAGCTCTTTCGTTTTATGAGCGACGAGCGCATTGCAGGAATGTTCGAAGACACCGAGCAACGCCAAGCCATCGAAGACGAAATTGCCGACATGCTTCTTTTCCTCCTGCGTTTTGCCGATTTAAATAGAATCGATCTCCCAGCTGCGCTCTCGTCCAAACTCAAACGCAATGGCGAGCGCTACCCCATCAACGCATCATCCAACGAATACAGAAAGGCGGGCCACCGTGAGTAATGAGTTCGCCCTTCGGCAATACACGCTTCCCCTGCCCCAACCCTTTGAGACAAGCGAATCGCTTCAGGACTTTGGCACGCCAAAGCCTGGAGCCCATCATGACGAGAGTTGGCCCGTCCTTTACATTCTTACCAACAGCAGTAACAAGACGGCATACATCGGCCAAACAACCAACTACCAGCGCCGTATGAAACAACACGCTGCAAACGTGGACAAGGATTTCGATCGAACACTTCTGATCGACAACCCTACATTCAATCAATCAGCGACATTTGAGTTTGAAAACAGGCTCATCGAACTGTTCTGTGCCGACGAAAAATACCAGGTCACCAATGCCAACAACGGCTATGCCCAATTCGATTATTTTGAGCGGCCTCAATATCGCCAGAAGTTCCGAGACCTCTGGACAAAGCTTCGCGAAGAAAACTACGCGATTCATCCGATTGAAGAGCTCGAGAACTCCGATCTGTTCAAGTTCTCGCCTTTCAAGACGCTTACGCCCGACCAATACGAAACGATCGAGACGATTTATAAACGTCTCGAACAGGAGCATGAAGACGCAAAACATGGCGGCTCAAAAAGAGAACGTATAACCGTCGTGAATGGCGCACCGGGAACAGGTAAAACAATCCTCGCCATCAGTCTCATGTTCAAAATAAAAAATGAGCCCAACCTTTCCGGCCTGCGAGTCGGTTTTGTCACCCCCATGGATTCCCTGAAGAAGACCCTCAGGAAACTCACGCACTTCCTTCCAGGGTTAAAGCCTGGCGATATCTTGAGCCCCAGCGATGTTACCAAAAACGATCGGTATGACATCCTGCTTGTCGACGAAGCACATCGACTAGGTAATTATCTAAGCATGGGCTCCGGCATCAAGGCCTTCTATAACACCTGCGATCGTCTCGGCCTCCCACATACGAGCAACCAAGTTGACTGGATATTCAAATGCTGCGACAAGGCATATCTGTTTTATGACCCCAAGCAGCAAGTCAGGGCATCCGGCCTCAATCGAGACGGCCTTGAGCATCGACTCAATCAGCTCGAAGAAGCGGGCATTGAAACTGAAGAGTTCGGCCTAAGCACACAAATGCGCGTACGCGGTGGTGACGAATACCTCGATTTTGTCTATGACTTACTCAACAACAAGGCGTATATGCATACCGGCATGAAGTTCAACGAACTCTTTTCGTCGGAGCCCTACGATTCGCGAGCCGGGGATCCGGACAGCGATATCCCCAGATACCAGTTTGGAATCGTCGACCGATTTGAGGATTTCTGTTCCCTGCAGCAAGCCAAGGAAGAAGAAGTTGGTCTATCCCGCATGACGGCAGGTTTTGCGTGGAAGTGGGAAACGAAGAAACACAAAGACGCTTTCGACATCGTCATCGAGGGCATTCCCAAACGCTGGAACTCAACCCAAAAGGATTGGGTTAATTCTGCCGACGCCGTCAACGAGGTTGGATGCATCCACACGGTGCAGGGCTACGACCTCAATTACGGATTCGTCATTCTGGGGCCAGACATTTACTACGACACCGATAAAGGAGCCGTCTGCGTTAACAAAGCGAACTTCAAAGATGCTGTCGCAAAGAAAAAGGCGAGCGAAGATGAGCTACGGAAGATTATCGTCAACGCCTACTATGTCCTCATGACGCGTGGCATGCTGGGAACGTATCTCTATGTGTGCGACCCCGCACTCAAGGAGTATTTGTCGCGGTATATCCCGGTGATTTAGACGCAGGACAGACGTCGTAAATCTAAGGCGTTACTCAAACGTTAAACACACGAACATATTTTCGTGTTTTATACTTGAGCTAGACAACCACAGCATGGTATAAAAGAGCTGCGTTCCGCTATGGAGGGCAGTCAAGGACCGGGGGATCCCCCCGGCATTTTCTTTTTTGAAAGGCTGTTTCATGAACGAACTGCCCGCATTCCCCGACAAATCAAGGCGCCGCCCAGAAAAGATCAACTCGAGCGACGAGCGGGCACGAGTCCAGCACTCCATCGCCCGCGGCTACGCTGACCTTGTCAACGGCCGCGTGCGTCCTTGGAAGCAGGCAAAAGCAGAGGCAGATCGGATGCGAGCCATCAGGTAAGGTCACCCCTCCCCCATGTAACCATCCTGTAAATCATAGCGGCGCAGTCGAGTTTTACCGTGATGCGGTCGCGCCGGGCGCTCCACTGTGCTAAAGTATCCCGAACGTTCAAACGACTACGAGGGGAACTAGAAGATGGCACGTGTGCACAACTTCTCAGCTGGCCCGGCCGCGCTGCCTACAAGCGTGCTCGCCGAGATCGCCGACGAGATGATGGACTACCGCGGTTGCGGCATGTCCGTGCTCGAGATGAGCCATCGATCTAGCATGTACCAGCAGATCATCGACGACGCCGAGGCAACCCTGCGCCGCCTGCTGAGCATCCCCGACAACTACCGTGTCCTGTTTTTGCAGGGCGGCGCCACGCTGCAGTTTGCGGGCATCCCCATGAACCTCATGCGCCGCGGCCGCGCCGGCTACGTCGTGACCGGCAACTTCGCCAACAAGGCGTACAAGGAGGCCGCCAAGTGCGGCGAGGCCGTGCTGCTCGCGAGCTCCGAGGACACCAATTTCGACCGCATTCCCGCCATGGCCAATATCAACGCGCGCATTGCCGCCGAGGCCGCGGGCGACGGGATCGACTACGTCTACATCTGCCAGAACAACACCATCTTTGGCACCATGTACCACGAGCTGCCCGCTTGCGGCGATGTGCCGCTGGTCGCCGATGTCTCGAGTTGCTTTCTGTCGCAGCCGCTCGACGTTGAGCGCTACGGGCTCATTTACGCCGGCGCGCAGAAAAACGCCGGCGCCGCGGGCGTGACCGTGGTTATCGTGCGCGACGACCTCATCGCAGATGGCCCCGCCTTTGCGCAGACGCCGCAGTACATGGACCTTAAGACCCAGGCCGCCAAGGGCTCCATGCTCAACACGCCCAACACCTTTGGCATCTACGTATGCGGCAAGGTATTCCGCTGGGTGGAGCAAACCGGCGGACTAGCCGCCATGGCCGAGCGCAACTGGGCCAAGGCCAACCTGCTCTATGACCTGCTCGAGCACAGCGAGCTGTTCCATGGCACCACACAGGCCGGCAGCCGCTCCATCGCCAACGTCACCTTCCGCACCGGCGACGCCGATCTCGACGCGGCCTTTGTCGCAGGCGCGGCCGAGCACCAGATTCAAAACGTCAAGGGCCATCGCCTGGTGGGCGGCATGCGCGCGAGCGTCTACAACGCCGTAACCATGGAAGATGTGCAGGCACTGGCCTCGTACATGAAGGACTTCGAAGCGCAGCATAGTTTGAGTCCGCGATCTAACTAGCCCGCAATCCGCGGGCCGACCAGCCACTTCAAACCACTTGTTATAAACAAACCCGCTAAGGAGTTTTTCATGCGCAAGATCAAAACCATCGACGACATAACCAAAGACGGCAAGGTCGAGTTTGGCGAGGGCTACGAGTTTGTGGGCACCGCCGAGGAGGCCGACGCCATCCTGATGCGCTCCACCGACCTGCACGGCTACGAGCTGCCCGAGGGCATCCGCGCCATCGCCCGCTGCGGCGCCGGTGTCAACAACATCCCCATCGAGGAGTACGCCAAGAAGGGCGTCGTCGTCTTTAACTCCCCCGGTGCCAACAGCAACGCCGTCAAGGAGCTCGTTCTGGGCATGCTGGTGCTTTCGAGCCGCGGCGTGGTGCAGTCGATGAACTGGGTGCGCGACAACGCCGACGACCCCGAGATTCAGGTCGATGCCGAGAAGGCCAAGAAGGCCTTTGTGGGCCGTGAGCTCAAGGGCAAGCGCATCGGCGTCATCGGTCTGGGCAACGTGGGTTCCAAGGTCGCCAACGCCTGCGTCGACCTGGGCATGGACGTCTACGGCTACGATCCGTTCATTTCCGTCGAGCACGCGTGGGTGCTGAGCCGCGAGGTGCAGCGCGTGGGCACGCTCGAGGACCTCTGCCGCGGCTGCGACTACCTCACCGTGCACGTGCCCAGCAAGGCCGACACCATCGGCATGATCAGCACCGAGCAGATCGACCTGCTGGCCCCGGGCGCCGTGCTCATCAACTATGCGCGCGAGACCATCATTGACGAGGACGCCGTCGACGCAGCCCTGCGCGCGGGCAAGCTGAGCTGGTTTAGCTGCGACTTTGCCACGCCCAAGACGGTCAAGATGCCCAACACGTTTATCACCACGCACTCGGGCGCCGGCACCGGCGAGGCCGAGGCCAACTGCGCCGATATGGCCATCAGCGAGCTCAAGGATTACCTGGAGAACGGCAACATCGCGCACAGCGTCAACTACCCCGCCTGCAGCATGGGCAAGGCGCGCGCCGCGAGCCGCATCGCCTGTCTGCACGCCAACGTGCCCAACATGATCGGCCAGATCACGGCGATCCTGGCCAAGGACAACGCCAACGTGCAGCGTATGACCAACGAGTCCGCCGGCGAGAACGCCTACACCATGTTCGACACCGACGAGCACCTGGACAGCAGCACCATCGAGGCGCTCAAGCAGATTCCTTCGATGTATCGCGTACGTGTGATCAAATAGCGTCGGCGCCAAGCCTGCCAGACAGGCAATGAAGCTCATTCGGCCCCCGTTTTCGCGAAACGGGGGCCGATTTCGTTGCTCCGGCTGGTTTTGAAAATGCTACCCAGAATAAGTTTTTTCGGATAATCGACAGTCATGCCTAAATCACTGAGCGCACCTGCTCTGATAAACAGCTTTATCAGGGACTTTAGTAGGTAAAAATCGATCTCTATATGCCAAATTTAAGTTGACTGTCCATTTTCCGAAACAACTTATTCTAGATAGCATTTTTAGGGCCATCCAAAGGCGAAATTGAAGCCTTTTCGTAACCAAACCCTAGCTCACGCGACCGTTTTCCACCCGCACGGCTACATTCCCGCCCAATCGATAAAAATCTCCTCACGAAGCCGCCGTTCGAGCTCTTGCTGCCGCGGCGTCTTGTCTTTCAACGGCACATCGAGATAGGACATGATGAGTTCCATCACCACGCGGAAGGCATCGGAGTCGACCAGCTGACCATAGGTCATCAGAACGACAGGATATCCCATCGCTTGAAGGGCCGTCGTTCGATCGGAGTCCGAGATCTTGGATTCTATGGATCCGTGAATGGCTTTACCTTGACATTCAACCAGGCACTCTCTGCTGCCGTCCTTATTTGACAGCAGGATATCGGCGTAGCGCCTATCAAGCCCCGAAATCAGGCGGGCGCTGCGCGTCATGCGAATCTCGACGTTATTGGTAAGGCGCAGCCCTTCGCCGCCGCGCAACCTCGTAAGGCCAAACAGCATCGAAGCCTGAACCTCGAGCGGCGATGCCACAACCCCCGTAATGCATTTCGCGGCACGCGTGAACGATTTAGCACCGCGGAGCCCCTGGATCTTATCGACGTACTCGGTTAGTTCAGAGAGCTCAATCAAGGGCGGTCGTTTCCACAGGTCCGTTGGATTCCCCGAGGTATCCTTTACGTTTTCCCAGCCCGACCGTGCGTCACCCCACCGGCCCCCATATGCCTGCTCAAGTGCCGACTTTACCTGAGGCGCAATCTTGCACACGGCAAAGGTGCCGCACATCTCATACATGCACATGATCAGGCGCTCATTTGAGACCGAGGAAGCCAGGGTCAGCAGGGTAAAGAGCGGGGACGCAACATCAAGGCCAAACTCTGTCTGTCGCACGGAGCCAAACGGCCTCTCCCCGTTCCAGACATGCCTGACAATTCGACCGCCCTTGCGCCCGCAGACGCCCTGCGCCAACACGTGTAGCGGAGTGCCCAGGAAATGCTTGACGAGCGGGTGCTCACAAAGATGCTCCCTGCGCGGATCGTCCGCAGAATCGGGCAGGTCCGGCATTATTGCCAAGACCTGTGGAGGTATCCGGTGATACCGAAAGGCAGATATGTCGCACAGCATGTCATCCATGAAGGATACGTACCCATTGCGTCGTTTGTGAGCCTGCCCGGACGCCAAACGCGATGGCTCGGCCTGCGAACGGTTAATACTGCTACGCACACGTCGCGAATCTTCCAGGTGGCTTACAATCGGTTTTGGAAGCAAACTGATTGTGAGGTTGCATATGGTTGATGAGAACTTTGCCTGGCGGCTTACGCAGGAGCTCGTGAAGATTGATAGCTCGGACCCGGGCGCCTACGAAGGCGAGATCGAACACTTCATTAAGAGGCTCATTGAACAGCAGCTGGCGCAGCTTGATAGTCCTGCGCTCGATGCCGTGCAGATTGCAGAGCTCGAAGTACTCTCCGGGCGCCGCAACCTTATGGTCACCGTGCCGGGTGTGAGCGACGAGGCGCGACTCGTCTACATCTGCCATATGGATACCGTCACCCTAGGAGATGGCTGGAACGCGGACACACCGCCACTCAGGGCGACCGTGCGCAACGACAAACTCTATGGCCGGGGCGCCTGCGACATGAAGGGCGGTCTGGCCTGCGCCATTGCCGCACTGGTCCATACGCTCGAGCGCGTGGCGGCAGAGGGCGAGCTGCCCCACCGCGGCTTCTCGCTTATTTGCTCGGTTGACGAAGAGGACTTTATGCGCGGCTCCGAGGCGGCCATCGATGCCGGCTGGGTCGGCTCGCGCGAATGGGTGCTGGACACCGAGCCCACCGACGGACAGATTCAGGTGGCGCACAAGGGTCGCACATGGTTCGAGATCGAGATGACCGGCGTCACGGCGCATGCGAGCCAGCCTTGGAAGGGCGCCGACGCCGTCGCCGCCATGGCCGAGGCCGTCTGTGCGCTGCGCCATGCGTTCGCGGCGCTGCCCGTGCATGATGAGCTGGGGGCTTCGACCATTACGTTTGGACAGATCGAGGGCGGCTATCGCCCCTATGTCGTGCCCGACCGCGCCAAGGTCTGGGTCGATATGCGCCTGACGCCGCCGACCGATACGGCCGCCGCGACGCGCATGGTAGAGCAGGCCATCGCCGACGCCGAAGCCGCAGTCCCCGGTTGCCATGGAAGCTATACCGTGACAGGCGACCGCCCCGCCATCGAGCGCGATCCGGTCTCCCCCCTTCTAGCCGCGCTCAAGCGTGCCG
Organism: Collinsella sp. HCP28S3_B9; assembly: GCF_052066095.1. Classification (NCBI taxonomy): domain Bacteria; kingdom Bacillati; phylum Actinomycetota; class Coriobacteriia; order Coriobacteriales; family Coriobacteriaceae; genus Collinsella; species Collinsella sp. HCP28S3_B9. The sequence goes on along the minus strand of NZ_JBQHST010000003.1, from coordinate 25,602 downwards.
CCGATGACGTGACAGGCGCGGACACGACCGTCGGCTTCTTTACCGGCTACACCGACACTGCCGTCATTGCCGGCAAGACGGGTAACCGCAACTGCATGAGCTATGGCCCAGGCTCGCTCGCGCTCGCGCATAAGCCAAACGAATATGTGCCCCACGCCGATATCGTTCGCTGCCAGCGGGTGCTGATCGCGCTCGCCGACAACACGCTCTGGGGCGCGAATAGCCAAGTTGGGGCATAATAAGCCGCAAACAAACCGACTCGCGCGTTAGGACTGTCCATGAAAGCTCTTCCGTTTCCCTGCATCCGCCCGGCTCAGGACCGTGCGCTCGAGGCGCTGCCTGCGATGGACAGCATTCTGAGTAACAACGAAGCCCTGCGCGGTGCGATTGCCGATGGGCTCATGCTCAAGGATCCGGGTGCGGCGTATTACGTGTACGAATGCTCCGGAGAGCCAGGGCGCGTGACGGGCGTTGTGGCGATCTGCCCGGTTAACGTGCTGACGGGTAACGACGAGGCCGCCGCCGAGAGCGTCGACGCACTCGCCGCCGCCCGTACAATCGCCGAGCTCAAGGTGCAGCCGCGCCCCGTATCGCTCGCCTACGAGGCGTCGCCCGTCATGGATATCATCCTGGGCGCCGCCAAAGAGGGCGCGTCGCTCTACGCCGTCACCGACCCCGCCGGCATTACGCATCGCGTATGGGAAGTCAAGCGCGAGGACGCCGTTGCCGCCATCCGAGCCATGCTCGATCAGGCACCGGAGCCGGCGCTGGCCGATGACCCCGCCTACGCCGCCGCTCTGACCGGGGCGTCGCAGTTGCTGGCAGACGAGGCCCGCGCAGCCGGCACCTACACGGGCAAAGAGCCGTTCAACTTTACCGTGGCCGTGCTGTTCCCCGCCGCGCAGGTCAGCGGCGGCGCGCCGCAGGTTCCGACGGGTCTGCTCACTCACCAGATCTCACGGTTCTAACGGGGCCTAAACGCCCAGCACAAAGACTCGGCAGCTCAACAAGCAAGGGGCGGGGATACATGCGCATGCATCCCCGCCCCTTTCGCATCAAACAATTACGCCGGCGACCCGCATCGCCGCGCCCGCGCTACCCACGCCGCGGGCCCGCTGCCGCCACGAGCGGCTCTAGCCCCAGCTCACGCGCGTAATCCTCCTGCGTAAAGACTTCGACCAGTTCAAACGTATCGGTTGCATCGTCAAACGCAAAATGCAGAACCGAGCAGTTGCCCGGCACGCGTTCGCGCTCGTCGGCCGCCGCTCCCTTAGAGTGGTCCAAAAACTCCTTGATGGCCGAGGCATGGCTCACCGCGAGCACGCACGAATGGTCCGGACGTCGCATAAGATCGGTCAACGTCGTCACCATGCGCTCACGTACCTGCATCTGGCCCTCACCGCCAAACTGACGATAAAAGTCACGCCACGGACGCTCGGGCATCAGCATCACGCGCTCGGCCTCAAAGTCGCCAAAGAACCACTCGCGCAAGCCATCCAGACGCTCGTAGGCAAGGCCCGGCCACAGGCTGGCGATAGTCTGCTCGGTGCGGTGCAGCGTCGAGGTGTAGGCGTGATCGGGCTTAACGCCACGCGCACGCAAGAACATACCGGCACGCGCCGCCTGCTCGCAGCCCAACTGCGTGAGCGGCGAATCGCTCCACCCCTGAATAATGCGTTTAAGGTTGAATATCGTCTGTCCATGACGGACCAGATACAGATCTTTGTTCATAGGGGTCCTTTCGTTCGTTACCAATCAAGGAGCGAAAACGCCCCGTCGCAATAGCCAAAATGAAGCACGGCACCGTTGTCGGGCTGCTCTCCCCCGCCGGTCACGCATCTAAGAAACTCCTGGCAGGCAGAGCCATGAGAGACCGCAAGCACACGATCGTGCTGCGGTCGGGCCATAATACGGGACAGCGCCGCGACCATGCGCGCCCGAAGCTCGCCTTCCGACTCGCCACCAAAGGCCACCGGATAATCGCCCCAGGGCTGCGGCGGCATATCGCGATTTGATGTGCCCTCCAGCGTGCCCAGGCGCCACTCGCGCAAATCATCGACCGGCTCTATGGGAAGATCCTCGCCAACGATCAGCTCGGCCGTGTGGCGCGCCCGACCCAACGGAGACGAATACGCGTGGTCAAAGGAGATGCCGCGCGCCTCAAACGCCGCGCGCGTCGCCAGTGCCTGTTCGCGCCCGCGCTCCGTGAGCGGCGAGTCTTGCCAGCCCTGCAAAATGTTCTGCACGTTAAGCTCGGTCTGCCCATGCCGAACCAAATACAGATCGGACACACGCCCTCCCCTCGCACCACCACAAAGGGTCAGGCACCTTTGTGGTGGTTTGCCGCCGGATCGCGCCGCAACGACGCAACTACACCAGCACGTCGGCAAGCGGACGCTTGGGCACGTGATGCACCTGCGCCTCGTCGCGCCAGTAATTAATAGAACCGTCGGGGTTGGAATCGATCGCGTCGATAACCTGGGTCTCGGCCGGCACGCCAAAAGCCATGATCAGCTTGAGCTCGTACTTGTCGCCGTCGAGCCCCATCGCATCGATCGCGCGGGGCGTAAAGGCCTTGAACATGCAAGCCGCCACCTCGGGCGTTGCGCTGCGCGCGGCGAGCATCATCGTCTGAGCCGCGATGCCCGTGTCGACCTCGGTGATAGGCGCGGCGGGCTTGCCGGGAACGGTGCGCTCGGCAAGAATTGCAATGTAGCCGGTCGGACGCTCGCCCTCGGCAGGACCCGGCCAGTCCTTGAGCGCCCCGGCCCATGCGAGCTCGTCAAACACGCGAGCGCAGTCCTCGGCACCGCTCACCACATGAAAACGCAAGCGCTGAGCATTGGCGCCACAGGGGACCAGGTGCGCCAGCTCTGCCAGCTCGAGCAAAAACTCGCGCGGCACGCGCATGGACTCGTCAAAACGGCGGCATGTGCGGGCGCGACGGACCAGCGCATCAAACGCATCCAGGCCAAGCTTTTCGCAACCCTGCTTTGCCATCGACTCGGCGCTCGACGGCGCCGCGGGAACTGCTTCGTTCATAGGGACCCCCAAAAAGCCAATTGTTCTTAGGAAAATCTAACCTAAAACGCAGGCAATAACGAACAGAGCTGCAATGTTCTACACCTGTTGAATAGAAAATCGCGACGTGGGGAACAACGGAAACAAATCGGGGCCTTTGAGTTGCGTTTCGCCCTCCCCGGCCCATACGCCAGCGCCTTTAGGCGATACTGGTTGTAACGATCACGGCTTACGCCGTACGGAAAGGAGGCCTCATGGGCATCTTTAAGAATGACGACCAACAATCGAGTCTGTTTGGATTTGACGAGAAAAGCATGGCAGGCAAGGCGATTAAAGCCGTGCGCTGGATCTACGCCGCCACGGGTGTCATCGCACTCATCGCCGGCATCGCGCTGCTGTTTGCACCCGCTAAGACCCTCGTCTTTTTGACGACCGTACTGGGCTTCTACTTTGTGATCACGGCTGGCGTCAGGCTGTTCACCGCCATTTTTGAGCCGCTGCTGCCCGCCGGCTGGCGCGTCACGAGTATCCTCGCCAACCTGCTCATCATCTTGGGCGGCGTGGTGATCCTGCGCAACCAGGCGCTTTCGACCGCGACGCTCAGCACGCTTGTGGTGGTCGTGGCCGGCTTTGGCTGGATTGTCGAGGGCATCATGTCGATTCTGGAGTCCGAGCTTTCTTCCAACCGTGCCCTCGCCATCCTGAGCGGCGCGCTCTCCATCATCGCCGGCGTGTTCGTGTTCATCTACCCGCTGTGGTCGGCAAAGATGCTCGTCATCTTTACCGGCGCTGCGCTCCTGGTGTTTGGCGTGACGCTGGTTATTCGTGCTATCCGCTTTGGCAAGCTGGTGCACTAGATGCCGCGAACGCTGTTTATTGATGCCGACGCCTGCCCGGTCACGCGTGAGTCGATCGACTGCGCGCGACGGGCGGGTGTTGCCGTGGTTGTCGCCGGCAACAGCACGCAAAACCTGGAGCGGCACATTCGCCGTGACGACCCACGCGATGCCGAGCACGCGCGACGTGGCTTTTGGGTCACAACGCTCGACGTGAGCGTAGGCGCCGATAGCGCCGACTTTGCCATTATCGAGCGTCTGCAGGCGGGCGACGTGGTCGTGACGCAGGACATTGGCCTGGCCAGCATGGTGCTCGGTCGCGATGCCGCCGCTATCGGCGTGCGCGGGCGCGTGTACGACAAAGCCACCATCGATATGCAGCTGTTTATTCGTCACGAAGAAAAGAAGGTGCGCCGCGCCGGCGGTCGCACCCGTGGACCGGCAGCCTTCACCAGCGAGGACCGCGCCCGCTTTAAGCGCAACCTCACCGACCTGCTCCGCTAACCAAGGTAGATTTTTGGGACATGCCTAAAAATCTACCTTTTTGTTTTGGCGATTGGCGCGCATCCAACGCCGGTCATGGCGGTAGATGTTTGAGGCATGCCCCAGTTTTTACGGGATACCCCAAACATCTACTTAGAGGCCAAAGGCGGAAAGGATAAGGCCCCAGCCCGCGCCGATGACGTACATCATGACCAGGAACACCGCGTTTTCGCGGGCGCTGCGGTTGGTGCGGAACAGCACCAGGTAACCCACGCCGGCAGAAATGAGCGTACCGGCAAGCATCGGTGCCAGCTGCAGCGCGCCTTCCAGATACAGCTGCGTAATGACCACGCTCGCCGAGCAGTTGGGAATGAGGCCGACAAGCGCCGAACCCAGGACAGCGAGCGTCTCGTTGCCGCGCAGGAACTGCTCGATCGCGGACTCGCCGAAGGTCTCGAGCACGGCGACCAGAATCAGCGTCACCAGAAAAATGAATACCGAAACCTGCACGGTGTGCGAGATCGCGCTGCGGATAATCGACAGGACAGGCGCGCCTTTGTGTGAGTGGGAGTGACCGTGGTGGTGTTCGTGCTCGCCCTCGTGTCCGTGGTCGTGGCCATGTCCGTGGTCGCGGTCGGCCTCGTCTTCATCACAACCGCAATGGTCGCGCTCGCACAGCTCATGGATGTGGTCGGCGCTCACGCCCGCCTCGGCCACCTCGTCGATGATGTCACCGCCGCTGTGATCGTCATGCGCGCAGTTAACGTGCGCCGGATTGGCAGCGGTTCCCAACACGGTACGGCGGATCGCCGCATGAGCACGGGCGTTGCGACGCAGACCGCGAATGGCGGCATCCACGATAAAGCCCGTGACCAGCGCGATCAGCGCCTTCGAAGCCAAAAGCATCGCCATAGTCTGCACGGGAACCTGCTCGGCAAGCAGCAGTGGCAGCATCTCGTCGGAGGTCGAGAGAAACACCGCCACCAGGGTGCCCAACGTCACGACGCGACCGGCGTACAGCGTTGCCGCCATCGCCGAAAAGCCACACTGCGGCACCATGCCCAGCAACGAGCCAACCACGGGGCCAGCGGCGCCGGCACGCTTGATGGCGCCGTTGACGCGATCGCCCGCCACATGCTCCAGCGTCTCGAGGGCCAGATATGTCACCAACAAGAACGGCACCAGCGAGAGCGTGTCCTTGCCGGCGTCGAGCAAAATATCAATCAGCAAATCCATGACGGATGGAACCTTTCGTGTCTTTCGGCAGCATTGTAAAAGTCCTAGCGGTCAACTAGGGTATTGTAGTTGTCCTAGGCGTGATGCCAATAGTTGCATGTGGTAAACTATCATCTCGCCACATCTCAATGACCCCGAGCCGCACGACGCGGCCCGTCCAAGGAGCAGTATATGAACGTTTCGCAAGCACTCGAATACGAGCGCCAGCCGTTTATCCCCATGTTCATCTATGGCGATCACGCCGCCATGGAGTCCGAGCGTCAAAAAGGCGAAGAGGCCCTCAAGGTGCTCGAGACCGAGTACTTTACCGCCGAGGGCGACCCTGGCTTCGACTTTGCCACCGTGCGCGACCTGGCCGACCGCAACCGCGACCTATGCGACCAGATTGGCGAGGCGCGCCTGCGCAACGTGACGCCCGCGACGCTTTCGCGCGGCCTGTCCGACGCCGATACCTGCGCCGCCATCGGCAAGATGCAAAAGCGCACCGCCGCATCCGTCATGCGCGAGATCCGCGGCGACCGCGATGCGCTCGGCGTGGCGTACGCCCGCAAGCCCATCCAGGGCACGGTGCTCGGCATCGACATCGAGACCACCGGCCGTGCACCCGAGCGCGGCTACATCATCAACGTGGGCTGGGAGATCATGGAGCTCACCAGCGACGCCGTCCCGCACGACGCCGAGGCACACTACTGCGGCCTGCCCGATATCTACCGCGGCGAAGATGTGCCGCTGTCGAATATCCACCACATCACCTGGGACGACATCGACGGCAAAACGCCCTTCCGCGAGAACAAGGAGCTGCAAAAGCAGCTGCTCAAGCTCATGAAGAAATACCCGTACATGGCGCACAACGCCGCCTTTGAGGACAGCTGGTTCAAGATCCATCTGGACGGCTATGCCGAGGCGCGCCGAGCCGGCAAGATTATCGTCATCGACTCGCGCCAGATCTGCCGCAGTCTGGACGCCGACGTGCGCTCGCTCCCCCACGAATCCGCACCCGCCGCGCTCGAGAACTGGGCACGCCGTCGCGGCACCCTCGCGCCCGACGCCAACGAGCAGCACCTGGGCCTCGACGACACCGACCTCATGCTCCGCACGGTGCAGGCCGAGTTCAACCTCAAGAACCTGTTTGCCAAGTAGATTGCCAAGCAGAGGCGCCATTCGCGAGCAATACTTGCCGGACCATAGCGCCCCGCGCAAAAGCGACACGCCGAGGCGCTCCTCTCAAGCGACGCAATACGGGCCGATGTCCAAGCGGATATCGACCTGTTTTTCGCGCCGTACAACGCGGCCCTCCAGCCCCCGATGTCTAGCCGCCGCATAACCAAGAACTTCATCTGCGCATGTTCAAGCCAAATTGCACATTTTTGTTGACGCCGCCTTTGCATCAAAACGATGCTGACCAGCATCAGTTGTGGAGGTCTGCGTAGCCAGCGAGCTGCGACAATGCTCCAAATAGCATCTTTCTCCATCATTGACGTCAAGCGCTTGGACAGCTTTTGTTATGCCGCGCCATTTTGCCTTGGCATTCATTGCGAACCCCGCTGCCTGGTCTGCCATGCTATCTGTATGAGTATCGTACTTTCACATAACACGGCAAAAGCGGTCTACCAAGCCGCATACTCGGTATCCGCAATTGGCACCGAGCCCTGCAGCCCTGCCAAGATCTACGGGGCGCGCCCCAGCAAGGAGCTGCTCGACTCTGCCGCCGACTGGCTCGCCAGGCACAACGTCGCTCTGGATAACGATGCCCCGCTCGATACAACGGTGTTCGAGCGCGCAAACGTGCGCAGCATGACGGGCTGCAAGTGCCACGTATCATCCAAGCGATTCGCGGGCTCGCGCTTTATCAAGCTTGCCGACGACATCTATATTGTCGGCGTCGAACTCTGCGCGCTTCAGGCCGCAACCTATCTTCCCTTTCGAGAACTTGTGGAGTACTACTTCGAACTGTGTGGAGCCTATTCCCTTGGGCACGATGCCTCGACATCCTATACCGAGCGCTTCGCGCTCACCTCGACTTCGAGCCTTAAACATTTCTTTAACTCCCTCATCGACTGCAAGGGCCTCGAACTTGCCCGAAAAGCCATCCAATGCGTGCGGGACGGATGCCGATCGCCGATGGAAACGGCGTTTGTCACGATGCTCACGCTACCCAGGCGCGAGGGCGGTCTTGGCATTAGCGAGATCGAGACCGACTACGAAGTAAAGGTCACAGCTGCTGCAAAGAATCTCACGCGGCGCGAAAAGTTCTATATGGATGCATATCTCAAGCGGTCCCGAACCGACATCGAATACAACGGATTTCAGCACGACGCCGAAGAAGACCGCGCCATTGACGAAGAGCGCAAGAACGCGCTGGCGTCCATGGGCTACGGAATCATTACCGTCAGTCGCTATTCCTTTATGCACGCCAGCGCCTTCGCCAGGGTTATGGAGGCAATCCAGCGAAAGGAGGGCATTCGCCCATCGCGCCTGCCCAAAGATTTCGCAATCAAGCAAGAAGAGCTGCGACAATTTGTGCTCAGAAGATTTATCGAGGAAAAGAAGCGTATTGAGGAGCTCCTCCGTCAAGACGCAGCGCAGGGTAATGCACTTGAGCTCGAGCGCGCAGTGCTCGAGGGCATCTCGCTGGACGACCCGACGATCAACAATGTCCCGGCCATCGACGACATGCAAGTCATCGAGCTGGATTGCCCGGAGTTCGCCCAAACAAGCACCTCCACACCCGAAGGCAGGGTGTACGGGGCCAGAACAGAGGCGGACTGACAGGGTGGGTACCCCGGCGACGTGCAAAAACGGGAGTTTTCAGCAGAGCCGAGTATCCGAGGGCGGCCGAATTGCCCCATTTTGCACCGAAGCCGCTGTTTTCGATGTAAGTTAGGCAACAGCTGGGGAATATCTATTGCCATTTGCACTCCAGTAAAGCCCTGTGGCGGCAAACGACGCCGTATCATGCAATAAATAACCCCTCGTCGATGCTGAAAACTCCCCTTTTTGCACGTCGCTAGGGTACCCACGTTGGCATCGGCGGCCTTATCAGCACCAACCAATGCCCTTAGCCGCCTCTAGAGCCATCCGATAGCAAAAAATTTCGCAAATTATATTGACATATGAACATGCGCTCATATACTCGGAAGTAAGTTATATGAGCACATGTTCATATGAAAGGATATTGCAATGAGCGAACACGCCGATGAAATAAGGACCGACGTCGACACCACCATCGTGCCCGACATCCCCACCACTTGCTCGCCCGAGGACCTTCCCGACGAGGAGCTGCTGTACGACCTTGCCGACTTGTTCAAGGTTTTCAGCGACACCACGCGTATCAAGATCCTCTACGCTCTCATGGGCCGCGAACTCTGCGTGGCCGACATCGCCGAGGCGACTGCGACCTCGCAGTCCGCGGTGTCGCACCAGCTGCGCACGCTCAAACAGTCGCACCTGGTTAAATTCCGGCGCGACGGGCGCAACATCCTCTACTCGCTCGCCGACGATCATGTCTACACCATGCTCAACCAAGGCATGAGCCACATCTGCGAATAGCGACCAACCACGGTACCAGCGCGGTCTGCACCCAAGCCGCAAATACAGGGAAAGGAACCCATCATGAAAAAGCAGTTCAAGCTCGACGAGATCGACTGCGCCAACTGCGCGCGTAAGCTTCAGGACGAACTCGCCAAGCTCGAGGGCGTCAAATCCGTTTCGGTCAACTTTATGACTCAGAAGCTGACGCTCGAAGCCGACGACGCTGAGTTCGACGAGGTCCTTGATCGCGTCGTGGAGTTCACCGCCGACGCTGAGCCGGACTGCGAGATCATTCTCTAGCCTGCGCATACGCTGATACGCAAGGCCGCGCTTGCCGCGGCCTTTGCTCGCGAAATTACATGAGCGAGTGTTCATACATTCAAATGGAAGGATACGAGTCATGGCCACCGCCGACCCCAAGAAGAAAAAGAAGAAGCGCAAGAAAAAAGAGTCACTCGAGCATAAACGCAACCGCATCCTGGTAGCGCTGGGTATTTTTGTCGTGGTGTACGCCCTCGATGAGCTCGGCGCCCTCACCGCCGCATTCGGCACCCCAGGCAACATCTACGCCAGCTTTGTGCTGTTCCTCGTGCCGTTTTTGATTGCCGGCTACGACGTGCTCCAAAAGGCATTCAGCAACATCCGCCGCGGCAAAGCCTTCGACGAGAGTTTCCTCATGGCCGTCGCGACCATCGGCGCGTTTGCCACGGTGCTCTTCCCCGATACCGACCCGCACATGGCCGAAGGCGCCGCCGTTATGCTGTTCTACCAGGTCGGCGAGCTGTTCCAGGCATACGCCGTGGGCAAGAGCCGCAAATCGATCAGCGCCATGATGGACATCGCGCCCGATTACGCCAACGTTGAGCAGGCTGACGGCACGCTCGAGCAGGTCTTTCCCGATGACATCGCCGTCGGCACCGTCATTGTCATCAAGCCCGGCGAGCGCGTGCCCATCGACGGCGTTATCGTCGATGGCGAGACACAGCTCGACACCGCCGCCCTCACCGGCGAGTCAGTCCCCCGTACCGCCAAGACCGGCGACGATATCATCAGCGGCTGCATCAACATGACGGGTCTTATCCGCGTGCGCACCACCAAACCCTTTGGCGAGTCCACCGTCGCGCGCGTCCTGGAGCTTGTGGAAAACGCCAGCGAGAAGAAAGCACGCACCGAAAACTTCATCACACGGTTCGCCCGCGTCTACACGCCCGCCGTCACCGGCGCGGCAGCGGTGCTCGCGCTCGGCGGCGGCCTGGTGACCGGCGCTTGGTCCGATTGGATCCTGCGCGGCCTGACCTTCCTCGTCGTCAGCTGCCCGTGCGCACTCGTGATTAGCGTGCCGCTGAGCTTCTTTGGCGGCATCGGCGGCGCGTCCAAGCTGGGAGTTCTCATCAAAGGCTCCAACTACCTCGAGGCGCTCGCCGATGTGGATACCGTCGTCTTCGACAAAACCGGCACGCTCACCAACGGCACGTTCTCGGTCGTCGCGGTGCACCCCGAGGGCGGCTATACCGAGCAATCGCTGCTTGAAGTCGCAGCCCTCGCCGAGTCGTTCTCCGACCACCCCATCGCGCAGTCGGTGCGCGCCGCCTTCCAGGGCCAACTCGACCCCAAGCGTGTATGCGACTCCGCCAACGACGCGGGCCATGGCGTGACGGCGAACATCGACGGCAAGCACGTCGTCGTCGGCAACGCCAAGATGCTCGCCGCGTCCGGCGTTGAAACACCGGACTGTGAGGTCGTCGGCACTATCCTCCATGTGCTGGTCGATGACGTCTATGCCGGTCACATCGTAATTGCCGACACCGTCAAAGCCGATGCCGAGCAAACGATTCGCGAGCTGCACGCCGCCGGCGTCAAGCGCACCGTCATGCTCACGGGAGACCGCGAGGAAGTGGCCGCCGCCGTGGCCAATCAGCTGGGAGTCGATGAGTTTCACGCGCAGCTTCTGCCAGGAGACAAGGTCGAGCGCGTCGAGGTATTGCTGGCGACCGAATCGGGCAAGGGCAAGCTCGCCTTTGTGGGCGACGGTATCAACGATGCGCCCGTGCTCACCCGCGCAGACGTTGGCATCGCCATGGGCGCCATGGGCTCCGACGCCGCAATCGAGGCAGCGGACGTTGTACTGATGGACGACAAGCCGTCCAACATTTCCCGCGCGATCCGCGTGGCTCGCAAGACCATGACGATTGTTTGGCAGAACATCATCTTTGCGCTGGGCATTAAGTTGCTGATTCTGGTACTTGCGGCACTGGGCATTGCCAACATGTGGCTCGCCGTGTTCGGCGACGTAGGCGTGGCGATCATCGCCATCCTGAACGCTATGCGCGCGATGGGTGTCAAGAACCCGTAGCATGCGTGGCTGTCCGGCCGGGCGACGCGGCACACCACGCGCAAGGGGGCGTCCCCAACTGCCGGCAGAAAAGGAACGTCCCCAAGTGCCGAGCCGCAGCTATAGCAGCCCAAAGTGCTTTGCGGCGTTGTAAATTCCGTCGTCGTCCACGGCGGTCGTCACGTAGCTCGCCGCAGCCTTTACCGTGTCTTGCGCGTTGCCCATGGCCACGCTCGTACCCACGGAGGCAAACATCGACAGGTCGTTCTCGCCGTCGCCAAAGGCGATCGCCTCGCTCGCGTCGATACCCAGGCGCTCAAGCGTCGCCGCTACGCCCAGGTCCTTGCCGCCGTCTGCCGGAATAATATCGCAGAACAGGTCGCACCAGCGCGTGGTGAGCGAATGCGACACGGCATCGGTCACGATATGCTCGTCGGCCGGATCCACAAAGGCGCAGAACTGGTAAACCGGCGCATCGAAGGCGTGCTCAAACGGCTCCTCGTGATAGACAATTCCCGCGTTGTTACCGGCCGTCACCACGCGCTCGGACAGGCGGTTCACAAACGAGTTCTCGCCCTGCATGCACAGTGAGTCATAGCGCCCCTGCGCCACCTGGTCCACAATCACCGCAACGTCGTCCGGATCAATCGGGCAGCTGCGGTAAACGCCCTCGGCATCAAAACAGTGCTGGCCCGAAAGCGTAATATACGCATCCCAACCAAGATCGAACAGCCAATCGGGCATCTGGTAGGTCGGACGGCCCGTGGCGATCACGCACGCAATCCCCTGCTCGTGAAAGCTGTCGAGCACTTGCTGCGCCGACGCCGGAATCCGGTGCGTCTTAAAGCTCAATAGCGTGCCGTCGATATCGAAAAACGCGGCTTTGATCATCCTCGTCTACTCCTCGCCCTCGAGCTTCTCGCTCGCCTCGAGCCACGCCATCTCCAGCTCGTCCATAGCGGCGTGAGCCTCGTCGATCTTTGCCTGTTGCTCGCCCAGCGCCGTGTAGTTGGTGGGGTCGACCTGAGCCATCGCGGCCTCGGCCTCCTCCACGCGAGCGCGCTGCGTCTCCATCTTGCGCTCGAGCGAGCTCACCTCGCGGCGGAGCTTCTGGCGCTCGGCGTTGGAAAGGCCATTGGGCTGACCGCTCGCCTTGGGTTTTTCGGCCGCAGCTGCCGCGGCACCGGTGTCAAACGTGCCGGTCTTGGCGCTCGGCGCACCCGCGGGCTCGCCCTCGGCGGTGGCATTGCACAGGCGCAGGTACTGGTCGACGCCGCCGGGCATGTGCGTCAGGTGGCCGTCGAGCAGCGCCCACTGCTGATCGGTCACGCGCTCCATCAAAAAGCGGTCATGCGTTACCAGAATCAACGTGCCGGGCCAACCATCGAGCAGGTCCTCGACAATCGCCAGCATGTCGGTATCCAGGTCGTTGCCGGGCTCGTCCAGGATGAGCACATTGGGCTCGTCCAGGATCGTCAGCAGCAGCGACAGGCGACGGCGCTGTCCGCCCGAAAGATCGCCGATACGACTCCAGAGCTGCTGCGCCGTAAAGCCCAGACGCTCGCAGAGCTTCTCGGGCGAGGTCTCCTTGCCATCGATAACGTAGTACTTCTTGTAGTTGCTGAGCACCTCGCGGATCGTGTCGCCCATGTAGGGCTCGAGCTCCTCGAGCTGCTGCGACAGCACGCCAAAGCGCACCGTCTGGCCAATCTTCACGCGGCCGCGCAGGGGCGCAATCTTGCCCTGAATCACATCGAGCAGTGTGGACTTGCCGGCGCCGTTCTCGCCCAAAAGACCATAGCGGTCGCCCGCACCAATGAGCCAGGTCACATCGGTGAGCACTTGCTTGGGCGCGCCGTCGGTATCGGCATAGCCGGCGTCCACGTCGACCACGTCGATAACCTGCTTGCCCAGGCGACTCACCGCCAGGCGCTTGAGCTCCAGCTCGTCGCGCACGGGCGGCACGTCGGCGATCAACTCGCGAGCGGCCTCCACACGAAACTTGGGCTTGGTGGAGCGCGCCTGTGCGCCGCGGCTCAGCCACGCGAGCTCCTTGCGCGCCATGTTGCGACGGCGCTCCTCGGTAACGGCGGCCATGCGGTCGCGCTCTACGCGCTGAAGGATATACGCGGAGTAGCCGCCCTCGAAGGGATCGACCTGGCCGTCGTGGACCTCCCACATGCTGGTGCAGACCTCGTCCAAGAACCAACGGTCGTGCGTGACCACGAGCATGGCGCCCTGGCCGCGCTGCCAGCGGGCCTTTAAGTGGCGCGCGAGCCAGTTGATGGTGCGCATGTCCAGATGGTTGGTGGGCTCGTCGAGCATGAGCACATCGTAGTCGCCGATCAGCAGGCGCGCGAGGTCCACGCGGCGGCGCTGACCGCCCGAAAGCTCGCCCACCGTGCCCTCCCAGGGCACATCGCTAATAAGGCCGGCCAGGATCTGGCGCGTACGCGGGCTCGACGCCCATTCGTACTCGGGCGTGTCGCCGACGACGGCATGATGCACGGTGTCGGTATCGACCAGGTTGTCCTTTTGGCCGAGCAAACCAATCGTCGTGTCGCGTCGATGCGTCACGCGGCCGTCGTCGGGCTCCAGCGTACCGGCGAGCACACTCAGCAGCGTCGACTTGCCGTCGCCGTTTTTACCGACGATGCCAATGCGGTCACCCTCGTCCACGCCGAGCGTCACGCTATCGAAAATATGCTTGGTGGGAAACTCTAGGCTGACAGAATCGCATCCCAAAAGAATCGCCATATGCCCTGCTCCTTCGTAGAAATTCAACGTTGTCCATGATAGCAGCGAGCCCCACCCCAAAACCTACCAAAAAGGGACAGGTTTATTTTGGCAGGTTTTATCTGGGCAAACGTCAGAGCAGTCCAAGGGCACTCCGTGGTAAAACGTTAAACCTGCCAAAATAAACCTGTCCCTTTTTGGTAGGTCGACGGCCGCACACGACACAAAAAGGCGGGCCATCTCCCGCAAGAGATGACCCGCCTCTCCAATCAGTCCCGCGGCAACCATGGCCGCCGCGGGCCTCAAGCATGTCCCGGACTAGGAGAACATGCCGGTGAGGTAATCATTCAGCCGCTTATCCTTGGGCCGTTGGAAAATCTCGTCGGTCTCGTCGTACTCGACCATATCGCCCATGTAGAAAAACGCCGTGCGGTTGGACACGCGCGACGCCTGCTCCATGTTGTGCGTCACGATGACGATGGCGCGATCGGCAACAATCGATGACATCAGGTCCTCGATTGCCAGCGTCGAGATGGGGTCGAGCGCCGAGCAGGGCTCGTCAAACAGAATCACATCGGGATTGAGCGCCAGCGTGCGCGCAATGCACAGGCGTTGCTGCTGGCCGCCCGAAAGCGCGTAGGCGCTCTTGTCGAGCTTGTCCTTGACCTCGTCCCACAGCGCCGCGCCGCGCAGGCTTTCCTCGACCATGCGATCGAGCTCGTCGCGGTCGGTAATGCCGTGGCGTTTGGGCGCAAACGTGATGTTGTCGCGAATGGACTTGCGAAAGGGGTTGGGCTGCTGGAACACCATGCCAATGGAGCGACGCAGCTCGTAGGTGTTCTCGGTCTTGGTGTTCACGTTGCGCCCGCGATAGCTAATCTCGCCCTCCACGCGGCAGCCGCGAATCTCGCGATTCATAAGGTTGAGGCTGCGCAAAAAGGTCGACTTACCGCAGCCCGAAGGCCCGATGAGCGCCGTGATCTCGCCCTTGTGAAAGTCGAGCGACGTATCGTGCAACGCATGGTGGTCGCCATAGTAAACGTTGACGTCCTTGGTGGAAAGCACGACCTCGTCGCTCACGGCTTTGCCGCTTACGCGCACGCGCTTCTCGCTCTCCCCCACGCTCGACAGAAAGTCCTGGGTCTCGGACGCGGCCGCTTCGGTTGCGGGCGATGCATTTATCTCGCTCATTCGGCCGTCATCCTCCTTGCCAGTTGCTTGCCCACGATACGGGCGACTACGTTAAACAGCAGCACGCAGATCATCAGCAGTGCCGCGGTGCCCCAAACAATCTGCTGGGCCTCGGGGCTGCCCTCGCCGTAGATCTTATAGATGTGCACGGCGAGCGACTCACCGGGGCGGAACACGTTCCAGGCGCAAGTGGGACTCGACAGGTTAAAGCTCAAGAAGTTCAGACGCACCGGCGAGCTCATGCCCGAGGTAAAGAGCAGCGCCGCGGCCTCGCCAAACACGCGGCCGGCCGAAAGCACGATACCGGTCACGATGGCGGGCATGGCCTCGGGGATCAGGATGTGCAGCGTGGCTTCCCAACGGGTGAGGCCCATGGCCAGGCACGCATCGCGCTGGGCTTGCGGCACGTCCTCGAGCGCCTGCTGGATCACGCGCACCAGGATGGGAATGTTGAACATGGTGAGCGCGACGGCGCCGGAGATGATGGAGTACTTCCAGCCCAGCTGCACCGAGAAGACCAGAAAGCCGAACATGCCGACGACGATGGAAGGCAGCGAGGACAGCGTCTCGATGGCGGTGGAGGCGATGTCACGGATGGGGCCGTCCGGCGCGTACTCAACCAGGAAAACCGCGCCGCCCAAGCTGATGGGCACCGAGATACCTAGGGTGATCAACAGCAGATAGAACGAGTCGAACAGCTGGTAGAGCACGCCGCCCTGGGTTCCGTTGGCGCGCGCGGGCTGCGTGAGAAAGCCCGGCTGGAACAGCGTCGAGATGCCCTCGAACAGAATATAGGCCACCATGGAGACGACGATGAGCATGACGATGGCGACGATTGCCGTCAGCACGCCCGTGGCGATGCGGTCCTGCTTTTGGACGCGCCCGAGTCTCGCCTCGTCGATATGAATGCGCGTGCTAGCCACGAGCCTTCGCCCCCTTGCGGCCGATAAGGTGGATGATCAGGATAAAGATGAGGCTCATGCCCATCAGCAGCAGACCGAGCGCCCACAGGACGTCGTCTTGGGCCGAGCCCTCGGCATAGACCGCCATAGACGTGGTGAGCGTGGTGGTGATGGTGGACGCCGGCGACAGCAGCGACGTCGGCATGGCCTCGATACCGCCGATAACCATGCGCACGGCGAGCGTCTCGCCAAAGGCGCGGGTCATGCCAAGGATGACCGCGGTCATGAGCGACGGCATGGCGGATTTGAGTACCACGTGCCAGATGGTCTGCCAGCGGGTGTAGCCCAGCGCGAGCGAACCCTGACGGTAGCTATCGGGCACGGCACGCAGGCCATCGACCGAAAGGGTGGTCATCGTCGGCAAGATCATGACGGCCAGCACAATGGCGCCGGGCAAGATGCCCAGGCCCGTGCTCACGTGGAAAACGCTCTTCATAAGACCGACGACCACGTGAAAGCCGACCAGACCAAAGACGACCGAGGGAATGCCGGTCAAAAGCTCAATAAGCGGCTGAAACACCTTGGAGCCAAACTTAGGGCTAATCTCGACCGCAAAGATAGCAGAGCCGATGGCGATGGGCAGCGCGATAAGCGTGGAGAGCACCATGACCGCAAACGAGGTGACGATCAGGGGCAGGGCGCCGGTATAGGGCAGGCCGTTTTTGGCCGTGTTGGCCAGGTCCCACTTGGTGCCGGTAAAGAACTCGACGACCGAAACGCCGTCCTTGAGAAAAGCCGAGAGGCCCTTTTGGGCGACCATAAAGATGAGCGCGGCAACGACAAGCGTCACGAGCGCTACGCACGCGCCCGTGACGCCCAGGCCCACGTTCTCAAGGTCGCGCTTTGGCAGCTGTTTTGCCATTGCAAACCTTTCCGGGGCGATTACTTATTTAGCGGAGACCTTGCCGCTGGCGTCCTTGACGACCTTCATGGCAGAGACAGGGATAAAGCCCTGTTCCTCGACGAGTTTGCCCTGGACGTCTTCGGAAAGCATGAACTCCAGGAAGGCCTTGGTGGCATCGTCGGCGTCCTTTGCGCAGTACATGTGCTCGGTCGCCCAGATCTTAAAGGAGTCGTCAGTGACGTTTGCGCTCTTGGGCTCCACGCCCTCAACCTTGATGGCGTTGAACTTGGAGTCGTCGAAGTGCGAGAAGTCGAGGTAGGAGATGGCGTTGTCGGTGCTGGCCATCTGAGTCTGGACGTCGCCGGACTTGTCGAGCTCGGCGTCGCCCTTAAAGTCGACGGCCTCGTCACCAAAGACGGCGGCCTCGAAGGTGGCGCGGGTGCCGGAGCCGGCCTTGCGGTTGAGAACGACGATGGTGGCGTCGTCGCCGCCGACCTCCTTCCAGTTGGTGATCTGGCCGGAGAAGATGCCCTTGAGCTGCTCGAGGGACAAGTCGTCGACCTTCACGTTCTTGGAGACGACGGGACCCATGCCCACGACGGCGACCTCGTGGTCGACGAGGTTCTTGACCTGGTCGGCCTCGAGCTTGGTCTCGGCGAAGACATCGGAATTACCGATGGTGACGGTACCGGCGGCAACGGCGGTCAGGCCCTTGCCCGAACCGTTGCCCGAGCCAGAGACGGAGACGTCCGGGTTGGCGTCCATGAACTTCTCGGCAGCGGCCTCGACGAGAGCCTGGAACGAGGAGGCGCCGTCGTAGGTCACCTCGCCGGAGACGGACTCGGCAGCGGCGCTGCCCTTGTCGGCGGCGTTGGAAGCGCCTGCGCCGCCGCAGCCAACGAGGCCGAGGCCCACGAAGCTGGCAAGACCACCAGCGAGGCCGAGGAACTGACGACGAGAATAAGCCTGATCGAGCATAATCTTCCTTTCATACATGCGACTCGCGGGCACCCTGCCCGCTTTGCTGTTTGGAAAGATACGGCCTCGATCGGGCGGTGCCCGCGCCAACTGCGGATTCTTACGGGCATTTGATAGACCCTTACCGCGAGCGCGACTCGGCTTTACAAACGAATAACAAACCCGCCCCCAAGCATGGCCCGCCTTTTACACCAATAAAAACAAAGTTGCGGTGAAATAGTTCCTGCTTGGCCATCAAATGGCCCATTCTAGGAACTATTCCATCGCAACTTAGATTAGGAAACCGCGTAACCTTAAAGCTCTAATTCATTCAAACGGAGGATCGCAACAATATAGATCTTGAGCGCCTGCTTGAGCTGTTCCTCGTTGGCGCACTCGTTGGGGCCGTGCATCTGGCCGCCCCATGCGGGCAGCTCCAGGCCGGTTTCCTCGGGGCCAAACGACACGGCGCGGGCAAAGTTGCGCGCGTACGTGCCGCCGCCCATGGCAAAGGGCTCGGCATGCTTGCCCGTAAACTCGTTATAGGTATCAATAAGCGCCTTCACGGCCGGATCGTCGGCGGACACCGAGAACGGCACCTTTGCACGACCCACACGGCACGTCACGCCAAAGCGGCCCACGAGCGGCTCGAGCTGCTCGCAGATGGTATCGGCGCTCGTGCTGTCGGGGAAACGTACGTCGATGACCTGCTCAATATGGCCATCCATCACACGGATAACACCGGGGTTGCACGTGAGCGGGCCAAACGCCGGGCTCGTCGCGTCGATACCCAGGCCGCGGCCATAGGCATCCGCATGTACAAAGGTCAGAAACTTGACAAACTCGTGCTCGGCGGGCGTCAGCAGGCGCTCGTCGCGTGCACCAAACGCGTCCTCGGCCTCGCGCAGATACGCCACGATGAGGCCGACGGCATTGATCGTTCCCTCGGGCATCGAAGCGTGACCGCCAATACCGTGGGCGAAAATCTGCGCATGCCCGTTATCGAGCGCCGTGATCTCCAGGCGGTCGGCGTTCTCAACGGGCGCCGGCAGCTCATCGGCGGCAATCGCGAGCTCACAGATAGACTGCGACGGAATGGCGTTGCTCGCCTCGGCACCGCTCCACGATACGATGCGCCCGCCGTCGATCTTGGAGCTCACAAACGTCGCCCCAAACTGCCCCTTCTCGGCATTGCAGACCGGGAACTCGGCATCGGGCGTAAACAAAAAGTCGGGGTCTGCGTGGTTCTCCAGATAATGGTGAACGTCGGACATGCCCACTTCCTCATCGCAGCCCAGCAGCGCGCGGAAGGTATAGCGCGGCACAATGCCGTGCTTGATCAGGTAGGCACCGGCGTAGAGCGACAACACGGCCGGGCCCTTGTCGTCGATCACGCCACGACCGAGCAGCCAGCCCTCGCGGCGCTCCATCGCAAACGGATCGGTGTTCCAACCGGGACCGGCGGGCACCACATCCACATGGCAGATGGTCGCAAGCTGCTTATCGCCGCGGCCGGGAATGTCGGCGATGCCCACATAGCCCTCGTCGTCGCTCGTCTGGTAGCCGAGCTTTTGCGCAATGCCGAGCGCACAATCGAGCGCATCACGGACCGGGCGGCCAAACGGCGCACCGGGCTCCGCATGGGCAGCAACGGCCACGGACGGATAGCTCACCAGCTGCTCGATATCGGCAACGACATCTTCCCAGATCTCGTCGACATACTCGGTAACGCTCTGTTCCACCTGATTCATGGACGACCTCCTTACCAATGAGCGACGGTCACACCCGCCCCTCGCATAACGTCATTAGATGGCAAAAAGTTTAGCAAGCTCGGCCACCGAGTGCACCACTGCATCGGCACCCGCCGCCTCGTGCTCGCCCGGCACCGCCGCGCCCGAGTAGATGCCAATGCACGGCACGCCCCTTGCGTGCGCGCCCTCCACATCGTTAAAGCGATCGCCGATCATCACGGCATCGTCCGCCGTCGCGCCGAGCGCCGCCAGGGCATCGCGAACCGAATCGGCCTTGGTCTCGCGCCCCTGCGGCGGATTCATACCGACCACCGCCTCAAACTGCGAAAGCCCCAGATCGCCCACCATGTCGATGCACTTTGCCTCCATGCGCGACGTCGCTACGGCCAAGTGATGCCCCTGGGCGGCCAGGCCATCGAGCAGTTCGGGAATTCCATCGAACACGGGGTACTCTTCCGGTCCCAGCTCATCAAAAAAGGCACGGTACTCGTCGGCCACCACAAGCGACTCCTCGCGCGAGAAGCCGTAAAAGTCGTGGAAGCTCTTCCACAACGGAGGCCCGATCATGCGGCGCAGGTCACCCATCTGCGCCTCAGAAAACCCGCGCGCAGCCAGCGTTTTACGCGTCGAGGTCATCACCGCCCGGCCCGTATCGGCCACCGTGCCGTCAAAATCAAACAGCACGACCGACCGCTTGCATATCTCCAGAGCCTCCATCGACATCCCTCTTCCCCCAGTTGACGATTTCCACACCGACACTTCAAACTGTTGACTATTCAACAATTGAACCTAGTAATGTGGAACGACTCTACTATACTTTCGCACTTTGCTCTCAGAAGGCGGCGCGCAAGCGCCCCAACGAAAGGTGCAATTATGTCTTTTGCCATCATAACCGACTCCACGTCGGACATCCCCCCGCCCGCGCCCAAGAGCTCGGCATTTACGTGATTCCGCTTCATGTGATTATCGAAGGCGAAGAGCCGCTCGACCAGGTGCAGGCCAGCTCACGCAGATGCTCAATATTCGCCTGACCGTTTCGCCGGAGTGGAAATCGGGCGAGATCAAGGCGATCAAAAAGGGTCGTGGCGCCAAGTGCATCGTCGCCAATCAATCCCTATTCCACCGCAACTTGAAAGCAGTTCATTTGGGACGGGGCCAAAAAGACTGATATCAAACGTTTCAGACCAGTCTTTTTAGCCCCGTCCCATTTTACCTACCCTACATCAGCCCGCTCAGGGCGATGTCGACGGCCTCGTTGAGGTCATCGGTGATGTGGACGAGGTCTGGATCGAGTGGGCTGATCATGCCGGCATCCATCACCGGGCCGTTGAGCCAGTCAAACAGGCCCTGCCAGTATTCGCTGCCCACCAAAACAAGCGGCATGCGCTTGACCTTGTGCGTCTGCACCAGCGTGAGCACCTCAAACATCTCGTCGAGCGTACCAAAACCACCGGGAAACACGATGGCGCCCGAGCTGTATTTGACAAACATGGTCTTGCGCACAAAGAAGTAACGGAAGTCCATGCCGAGGTTCACGTATTTGTTGAGCCCATGCTCGTGCGGAAGCTCAATACCCAAGCCGACCGACTTGCCGTTGGCGCTCGCCGCTCCCCTGTTGGCCGCCTCCATAATGCCAGGACCACCGCCGGTGATAACCGCCACGCCGCGCTGCGCGATCTTGCGGCCGACCGTGCGCGCCGCCTTGTAGAGCGGATCGGTCTTGGGCGTGCGGGCACTGCCGAAGATGGTCACCGCGGGCCCGAGCTCGGCAAGCGCGCCGAAGCCATCGACAAACTCGGCCTGAATGCGCAGCACACGCCACGGGTCGGCGTGCAACCAGTCAGTCGAGTCCTCGGGCGCCAGCAGGTTGGCGTAGGTGTTGTCCTTAGGAATCATAGGGCCGCGCATAACCACGGGGCCGCGTCGGTACGTCTCGTCGTAGGCCGGCTCGCCCTCGACGTTCTCATTCTTAATCATGGGATACTCCTATCGAAAATAGAAACGGGCGGGGTCGACGCCATGCGTCAAACACCCGCCCGAACATCAACCATTCGGTATGGTACCCACGATGCATCAAGCGCTTGCAAGGCATCGGTCAGAGGTCGTGCAACCGATGCCGACGCATGCGATGCCCGGCGCCGGCTACGCACGGTCGATTGGCACGTAGCCTCGGCACCGCGCGAGCGCCCCCGCAAGCGCACCCGCAGCTCTTAGTAATCCACTGCCGCGGGGCTGTTCATCCAGTCGCTCACGAACGCACCGTAGTGGCCCTCGATAATGGCCTGGCGGGCACGCTGCATAAGGTTGAGCAGGTAGTAGATGTTGTGCATCGAAAGCAAAATGCCGCCGAGCATCTCCTTCTGCGTGACCATGTGGCGAATGAGCGCACGGCTGTAGCCGCCCGTGCACACCGGGCAGGTACAGGTGGGATCGATGGGGCCGTCGTCGTGCGCAAAGCGGGCGTTGCGGAAGTTAAGGCGACCCTCGCTCGAGAACGCCGTCCCCATGCGGCCGGTGCGCGTCGGCAGCACGCAGTCGAACATGTCGATGCCCACGCCTACACCACGCACGAGCGTCGTCGGGTTGCCGACGCCCATCAGGTAGCGCGGCTTATGTTTGGGCATGTACTCGCTCGCGAGCGGTGCGAGCGTCTCAAACATGGTCTCGTGGTCCTCGCCCACCGAGTAGCCGCCAATGCCGTAACCGGGGAAGTCACCGCACTCCTCCAGATGGCGCAGCGAACGCAGGCGCAGGTCCAGATGCATGCCACCCTGAACGATGCCAAAGAGCGCCTGGTCGTCGCGGGTATGAGCTTTATAGCAGCGCTCGGCCCACATGCTCGACAGCTCAACGGCGCGCTCAACGTAGGCGCGCGTGGCGGGATAGCCCGGGCACTGGTCGAGCTGCATGCAGATGTCGGAGCCGAGCTTCATGGCGATTTCCATGTTGTCCTCGGGCGTCCAGAACACGTGGCGGCCGTCGTAGTCGTTGACGATAAAGCGCACGCCCTCGTCGGTGAGCTTGACGGCGTCGTTGTGGCTAAACACCTGGAAACCGCCGGAATCAGTGAGGATGGGGCCATGCCAGTTCATAAACTTGTGCAGGCCACCCAACTCGGCGATGGTGTCCTCGCCGGGGCGCATGGACAGGTGATAGGTATTGGCGAGCACGATCTGGGCGCCGAGCTGCTTGACGGTCTCGGTAGGGATGCCCTTGACGTTTGCCTTGGTGCCCACGGGCATAAAGATCGGCGTCTCGATGTCGCCGTGCGGAGTGTGCAGCACGCCGGCACGCGCATGCGTCGTCGGATCCTCGGCGATCAGGTCGAATTTAAATAGGCTCTGGTCCATAAACTGGAACTCCTTGGTTGCGGTTCATACGCAAACCATTATAAAGACCGCGGCAGGCGAACGGCATAACGTCTTTCGGAGAAGGGAATGTCAAGCGCAAACTGAATAGAGCGGCCGAATTTTTGCTATCCAAGCGAGCCATCGAACACGTTTTGAAACTTTGCTGCGGCGCGCGGGATGCCGGCGCGAGACTTTATCATAGGGTGACAATCAACGATGAGGAGCACATGCCTATGACAGACGAGCTGGACCCCCAGACTCAGCAGCATATTGATGATTCCGCAGACGTCGCCGACGACTGCAGCACTCCTACCTGCGTCGCCGCTTCCGTCGATGCATCCGCCGATGATGCGCACGCCGGTGCGGATAAGGCAACAGACACAGGCGATACTGTCGAGCATGACGAAGGCGAGCAACCGGAGTCGAACGACGCCGAGCCCGACGCGGACCCCGCGCCACAGGCGGCAGGACCCATCGAGGTATCTTCGGAAGAAGAGCTCGATGCCGTCATGGACTCCATGATGGATGCCGTCAAAGCGATGAAAGACGCCGTGGCCGACGCCGATGTGGACGTCGAAGAAGAGAAGGCCGCCGAGGCCGCATCGACCTTCGTGCCTGGCGAGACCCCCGTTGCCGACCAAGGCAGCACCGTACCTTCGTTCTTACAGCTCGAGCACCCTACAATTGGCGCAGATGCAGTTGACCCGCACACTGCCGGATTTTCCGTGATCGAGGGTGGCACCGGCAATATCGCCACGTCGCAGGCGCCCGATGCGGGTACGGCCGACGCCGGTCACCCGACCGCTCCACACGCCCCTGCAGCCAGCCGCGATCTGGGAACCGCCGTCTCAAATACAGCAAACGCCGTAGGCACTTTTATCGCCCAGGGCGCCTCTGCCATGCGCGAGATGAACGCCGCAAAGAAGGCGCTCGCGGACGCTCGTGCCCACCTGGCCGAACTTGATCAGCGCATCGCCGATCAAGGCGAGGAGCTCGAGACGCGCCAGGATATCGCAGGCCGCTACGACCAAATCGTCGCCGAGCAGCGCCACGCTATCGACACGGCACAAAAGGCCGCCGCGGCGGCAGAAATCGGCCGCGATACCCATGCCGCCAAGACAACAGAGCTCAAAGCGCAGCTCGAACAAATAAAAGAAGAGGACGACGCCACCGAGCGGCGTCTCAAAGCCGCACTCGATGCCGTCGAAGCGCGCGAAGCCAGCTCGCGCGAGACCGGTAACCGCCTCGTACGACGTCTCGAGGATTCCAAGCGCATCCGCGACAAGGTGAAGGCCGAGCGCGACGCCGGCGTTGCCGCAGCGCAGCAAACCGTCGACGCCACGCGTGCTCAACTCGAAACGTTGCGCCGTGAGTATGCCGAGCTGCAGCGCAATCCCTCGGCAAATCCCGCCAACTATACGGTGCGCACCAGCGAGCTTTCGATGCAGATCTCCGACACGGCTGATGCCCTGCGTAAAGCCGAGGAAGATGTCCCGCGCATCACCGCCGATCTTGAGCACTCGCTCGCAGCTGCCGAGCACGCCGTCGAGCAGGCGCAAGCCCCCATCGCCGACGCGAAGCGCGCCCATCAGGCCGTGACGGCCGAGGCCGATGCCGCGCGCGACGAGCTGCAGACCGCAAAGGCGGCCGCTGCAACGCGCCAGCGCGAATTACGCGAGAAGATCGTCACCGAGGACAAAGCGCGTCAAGAGCAAGAGCAGGCTATCGCCAATGCCCAGGCGGACGTCGCGCATGCGCAGTCGATCATCGAGCAGGCGACCGAGGTGCACAACCATCCCGAGATCACCGAATCGCTCGCGGGCTCCCTGGCTCGCGATAAGGCCGAGCGCGCCGAAACCGAGCGCGAAGTGGCTCAGCTCGAAGCCGCCGAGAACGACGTGCGCGAGCGCACCCGTGACTCACGCGTCAAATTCACCGGCGCAATCGTCTGCATTGTCACCGTAATCCTCGTGATCGTCCTGATCTGGCTGTTCGCGAGCAAGTAAACCAGCTGCCAAACAACACTCACCGCAACGTTTTGATTGGTGCAAAGGGGCCAGGCTACTTTGCACCAACTTGGTGCATATAAAGCAGTCCCCATTGCACCAACAACGTTTGCCCAGATAAAACCTGCCAAAATAAACCTGTCCCTTTTTGGCAGGTTGAACCACGGCAACGCCAATGTTTTGGCGAAGTCAGCGAAAACCCGCCAGAACGGCAATCTCTTGACAACCAAAGAAATGCCGATGTTTTGCCAGCGACAGACACTATGACCCAATCCGAGGGCACTAAAAAGATAGGAGCCCCCGCTCGTGACCGCGGGTCGGGGCTGCGACAATGATGTTGAAGTGCCATAGGCGCAGCCGCGCCGC